>NZ_DBIC01000005.1:0-6484 GCF_002296545.1 Herbaspirillum sp. UBA812
GCATGCAGAAGATCCTCTCGATCAAGAACAACGTGGTGACCTTCACCAAGAACAGCGCGCAATTGTCCTCGCTGTTCGCCCAGGACGAGATCTGGGTGGCACCGGTAGCACGCTTCACCTGGTCGCAACTGATGAAGACCGGCATGCCGCTGAAATGGGCCATCCCCGCCGAGGGCCAGGCCGCAGGCATGAACGTGATGGGCATCGTCGCCAAATCGAAGAATGCCGACCTGGCCTACCAGCTGATGGACTTCTGGCTCTCCAAGGAAGTGCAGACCGCCCTGGCCATGGAACTGGTGGATTCGCCGGTCAATACGCAAGTCGTGCTGCCCAAGGACAAGGCCGAATTCAATACCTATGGCGGTGAACACATCGCATCGCTCAAGTTCGTCAAGCCGGAAGACCTGCTGAAGTACCGCTCGGGCTGGCTGGAACAGTGGAACAAGGGCATCAGCAAATAAGCGAAATCCTTCATGTCACGGCGACGCCTGCCAGGTGCAGTGCGCCGCCCTTTTCTTTCCGGACCCCGTTAGCGCCCCATGCTCGCCTCTTCCAAATCACGCCTCGGACTGATGCTGGTCACGCCTGCGCTGATCTTCACATCGGTCTGTTTCCTGCTGCCGGTGGCGGCGTTGCTGCTGGATGCCTTCCGCATCGGCGGCCCCGACAGCCTCGACGGCGGCCCGCTGCAATGGAGCCTGGCCCGCTTCGCCGATTTCTTTGCCGAGCCGCTGCACCTGCAGGTGCTGTGGCGCACCCTGCGCATTGCCGCCCTGGTTACGCTGTGTTCGGCCCTGCTCTGCTATCCCGCCGCCCAGGCCATCGTGCGCGTGCATGCGCGCTGGCGCGGGCTGGTGCTGGGCATGATGATCCTGCCGCTGATGGTCTCGCCGATTGCGCGCACCTATGCCTGGATCGTGCTGTTCGGACGCAATGGCGCGGTCAACGCGGTGCTGTTGCATCTCGGGCTGGCCGATGAGCCGCAACGCCTGCTCATCACCGAAATGGCGGTCTTCGTGGGCCTGCTGCAATTGCTGCTGCCGCTGATGCTGATGTCGCTGGTCAGCGCCATGGAAAACATTTCCGCCGACCTGGCCCTGGCCGCCTCCACGCTGGGTGCCAATGCCTGGCAGGTATTCACCCGCGTGACCCTGCCGCTGACGCAGGAAGGCCTGATCGTCGGCGGCACCCTGGTCTTTACCGGCAGCGTCACGGCCTACGTCACCCCGGCGCTGCTGGGCGGACCGAAGGTCCTGATGCTGGAAACCCTGCTTTACCAGAAGGTCAGCGTGGAAAGTGATTTCGGCACCGCCAACGTGATCGCGGTGATCCTGGTGGCGATGACGCTGGCCGTCAACGCCGGTCTCAAACGCATTGCCGCTCCCCGGAGGACGACATGAAACAAGGACTCTTCCCGCGCGTGGTGCTGTGGGCCGTGATGCTGTTCCTGCTGGGCCCCTTCATCATCGTCTTCCTGGCCGGGTTCAGCGGTGGCGAAACACTGGCCTTCCCGCCGCCGTCCTATTCGCTTCGCTGGATCGTCTCGGTCTTGCAGGCCGATGAATTCCGCCAGGCCTTCGGCACCAGCCTGCAGATCGGCCTGCTGGCGACAGTGATCGCGCTGCTGCTGGGCGTACCTGTAGCTTATGCCATGTCGCGCATGCCGCCGCCGGGCATGGCGGTGATCAAGCAGGTGCTGACTTCACCGCTGATCATCCCGGCCATGCTGGTCGGCCTGGGCCTGTTGCGCCATTTCGTGCTGCTGGTCGATGCGCCGGTGTTCCTGGGCCTGCTGATCGGCCACGTCGGGCTGCTCACGCCCTATGCCGTGCGGGTGGTCTATTCCAGCCTGGCCAACCTGCGGGTCGATATCGAGGAAGCCGCCATCACGCTGGGGGCCACGCGCCTCCAGACCTTCCGGCTGGTGGTACTGCCCAATATCCGGGGCGCGGTGATTGCGGCCTTCTTCCTGGCCTTCGTGACCTCCTTCAACCAGGTGCCGGTGTCGCTGTTCCTCACCGGCCCGGGCATCAGCACCCTGCCCATCGAGATGCTGGGCCACATGGAAAACAGTTTCGATCCCTCCATTGCGGCGCTGTCCACGCTGCTGGTGCTGTTCACCATGGCCTTCGTGCTGGTCACCGAGAAGGTGCTGGGCATTTCCAAATACATGTGATGTGAGAACCTGATGAGTTACCTGAATCTGCAGCAAGTGGCGCTCGGCTACGGCAACGCCAGGACCGCCGTGGAAGGCCTGGACCTGGCCGTGCAACGTGGCGAACTGATTTCGCTGCTGGGCCCCAGCGGCTGCGGCAAGACCACCACCATGCGCGCCATCGCCGGCCTGATCGACCTGCGCGCCGGCAGCATCACGCTCGATGGCCGCGACATCAGCCGCCTGCCCCCCAACAAGCGCGACATCGGTCTGGTGTTCCAGTCCTATGCGCTGTTCCCGCACCTGAACGTGTTCGACAACGTGGCCTTCGGCCTGCGTCTGCGCAAGGTGCCGGCCGCCGAACTGCGCCAGCGCGTTGAGAAGGTCATCGCAGCGGTCGGCCTCGCCGGTTTTGAGGCGCGCCTGCCGGCGCAGATGTCGGGCGGCCAGCAACAGCGCGTGGCGCTGGCACGGGCCATCGTGATCGAACCCAAGCTGCTGTTGCTGGATGAACCGCTGTCCAACCTCGATGCCAAGCTGCGCGTGCAGATGCGCGCCGAGCTGCGCCGCATCCAGCGCGAACTGGGCATCACCATGCTCTACGTCACGCACGATCAGGATGAGGCGCTGGCCATGTCGGACCGTATCGTGGTCATGAACAGCGGCAAGATCGAGCAGCTCGATACACCCGAGCAGCTCTTCAATGCGCCACGCACGCGTTTCGTGGCCAACTTCATGGGCTTCGAGAACCTGTTCGATTATCGCGACGGCCAGTTGCACGGCGCGGCGGGACAATTGCCGCTCTCCGGCCTGCCCGCCAACACCGCCTGCGCCGGCTGGCGCGTGCAGCAGGTGCAGGTTGGCAGCGGCCCCTACGAAGGTCGCGTGCTGTCGCGCGGCTTCCTCGGCGAGCATGTCGAATACCTGCTGCAGACCGCCTTGGGCGAGGTACGCGGCATGGCCCCGGCGGCGCAGGCATGGGCACGTGAAGGCGACACCGTCCGCTTCGACCTGCCGGCGCAGGACGCGCTGGCGCTGGCCGCCTGAGCCTTTCCCCTGGACCTTTGAAGAAGAAGACAAACATGCACAAGATCTGGCTCGATACCGACCCCGGCTTTGACGACTGGCTGGCCATGCTGATGCTGTCGGCCAACCTGGAGGTGAACTGGCTGGGCGTCTCCGTGGTGGCAGGCAATGCCCCGCTGGTCACCACTTACGACAATGCGCTGCGGATCAAGCAGCATTACCATCTCGACGTGCCCGTCTATGCGGGCTGCGAGCGGCCGCTCGCCGGCGCCGTGGAAACCGCGCAAGCCATCCTCGGCGAATCCGGCATGGCCACCACCGGCGAGGCCCTGCCCCAGGTCGACATCGCCGACCTCGAAGCACGCCAGTCGCGGCAACTGCAACGCGACCCGCTGCCGCATGCGGTGGATGCCATGATCGAGGCGATCCGCCTGCATGCGGGCGAGATCACGCTCATGTGCATCGCCCCGCTGACCAATGTGGCCGTGGCCCTGCAGCGTGCGCCCGCGATCGCGGGCATGGTCAAGGAAATCATTCTCATGGGCGGCTCGGCCGACCAGGGCAATCACACTGCTGCCGCTGAATTCAATATCTATGCCGATCCGGAAGCGGCCGATGTGGTGTTCCGCTCCGGCATCCCGCTGCGCATGTTCGGCCTGAACCTGTGTCGCCAGCTGCTGGTGACCGCCGCTGAAGTGCAACAGGTCCGGGCCTTGGGCACGCCGCGTGCTAAGTGGCTGGCGGGCTACTTCGATGCCTACCTGCGCATCCGCAGTCCCGACGGCTCGGTGCCGATGCCGATGTATGACCCTGCGGTGGCCATCTGGCTCAAGCGTCCGGAATTGTTCAGCTTCCAGCCGGCACGGGTGGACATCGAGTTGCAGGGCCGCCTTACGCGCGGCATGACGGTCTGCGAATTCCGCGTACCGCGCCGCGCCCCGGCCAACACCGAGGTCGCCATGACGGTCGATGGCCCGCGTGCCATGCAATGCATGATGCAGGAATTGCTGGGCAGGCTCTCCTGAAGATGCCGCCCTCCCAGCACACCGGCCCCGGCCCTCTCCACTGATTTGCGTTTCATGACCTTCGACAACCAACACCAAGACGACACCGGCCCGCTCACGCTCGAACAATTCGTGCGCGCGCTACCCAAGGTCGAACTGCATTGCCACCTGTTCGGCGCGGTGCGCCGCGAGACCTTCAGCGATCTCTCCGCCCGCGCCGGTCATCCGGTCTCGCCGGAAGAGATCGAAGCCTTCTATACCCGTGGTGAAAAACCGGTGGGCGTACTGCGCGTACTGCGCGCGCTGGATGCCGAGCTGATCCGCCAGCCTGACGATCTCTACCGCATCACCTACGAATACCTGCAGGATGCCCACGCCCATGGCGTGGCCTGGAGCGAATTCTTCTGGAATCCGACCGGTACGGTGCGCGTGTCCGGCATCCCCTATGCCGATGCGCAGGACGCCATCGTGCGCGCCATCGTCGATGCCGAACGCGAGATCGGCATCATCGGCCGCCTGATTCCCAGCATCGACCGCGAGGCCAGTCCGGAAGAAGCCGTCGCCATGGTGCAGTGGATGCTGGCGGCCCGCGTCCCGCAGGTGCCGGGCATCGGCATGGATTACCGCGAGAACGACCGCCCGCCGGAACTGTTCGAAGCCGCCTACCGCCTGGCGCGCGAAGCCGGCCTCAAGACCACGGCCCATGCCGGTGAATTCGGCATGCCCTGGCGCAACGTGGCCACGGCCATCGACCTGCTGCAGGTGGACCGCATCGACCACGGCTACACCATCGTCGACAATCCCGATCTGATGCAGCACTGCATCGGCCGCGGGCTGGTCTTCACGGTGGTGCCGACCAATTCCTACTACCTGCGCACGCTGCCCCCGCAGCGCTGGGCGCAGGACCACCCGATTCGCCAGATGCTGTCGGCCGGGCTGCGCCTGCATCCCAACACCGACGATCCGACCCTGCATCTGGTGACCCCGACCGGGGCCTGGCTGATGATGCTGCAGCTCGGGGCCACGGTGGAGGACTTCCGGGACTTCATGCGCAATGGGCTGGATGCGGCCTGGATGGATGAGGGCTTGCGCAGCCAATGGCAGCAGGCCTGGAGCGAGCGCTACGATCAATTGCGCGCGCGCCTGCAGACCTGATCGCCGGGGGCATCAACGGGACATGTCGATGACCAGCTCACCCTCGCTGGTACCCTCGCCCGTCTCCAGGCGAAAGCGGGCCATCAGTGCGGCCATGCGTTCGGTCGCCAGGCGCATGGCTTCTGCGGCGGCCGACGATTGCTGCACCAGCAGCACGTTGCGCTGCGTGGCCTGATCGATGGCGCTGACCGACTGGCTGATGCGGCGCGCCCCGGCTGATTGCTGGCTGCTGGCGCTGGCCACCTCGCCGATGAGCTGATTGAGCCGTCCCACCTGCGCCACCACTTCCTGCATGCTGCGACCGGCCGTTTGCGCACGCCGGCTTCCTTGATTGATGCGCGCCATCGCATCGTTCAGCAAGGCCCTGATCTCCTGCGCCGCATCGGCGCTGCGGCGGGCCAGCTGCCGCACTTCATCGGCCACCACGGAAAAAGCCTGGCCATGGGTGCCGGCATGGGCCGCCTCGACGGCTGCATTCAGGGCCAGCAGATTGGTCTGGGAGGACAGACCATCGAGTTTCGCCACGATCTCTTCGATACGCCCGGCCGCCAGGTGCACCGCGTGCATGTTGCCGACCATCTCGCTGACCGCCACGCCGCCCTCCAGCGCCGCTTGCGCCGCCGACCGGGTCAGGCTGCAGGCTTGCTGCGCGCGGTCGGCGCTCTGCTGCACGGCCTGATTCAACTGTTCCATGGCGGCAGCAGTTTGCTGCAGGGAGCCGGCCTGCTGGGCGGCCCGCGTGCTCAGGTTGAGCGCGCCGTCGGCGATCTCTGCCGCCGAGCCGCGCATCACCCGCGCCCCGTGCCTGACCTCCCGCACCAGATGGCTCAAGCCCTGGCGCATGTCCTGCAGGGACGACAACAGTTGCCCGGTTTCACCCTGGAAGCCCCCATCGATGCGTCCGCACAGATCGCCCTTGGCCACCCGCGAGGCCACCTGGGCCGCCTGCGACAGCGGACCGGTCACCAGCCGGTACAGACTGGCCACACTCACTATCATCACCAGCAGCAGCAAGCCGCCCACTGCGGCCACCACGGTATCGAGCCGCTCCCTGGCCTGGCGCGCCTGCAGGATGTCAGCCCGGGTGCGGGTGTCCAGCATGGCCTGCAGTGCTTCCAGCGGGCGCATCATGGCGGCCCGCGCC
>NZ_DBIC01000005.1:6780-8466 GCF_002296545.1 Herbaspirillum sp. UBA812
GCCCGCGCCAATTCGTAGCGCGGATCGTGGAGCAGGCGGCGAGCCTGTTGCAGCGGGTCTTCGCGCAGGGCCGCATCAATCAGGACGCGGTCCCGCGTATGCCGGCGCACCAGTTCCATGGCGCGCAACTCGATGGCCAGTACCGCACCGGACCGGCTGCGCACTTCCTCCACCTTCGCCATCTCGTCGCGGCTGAAGCCGGCTTGCTGCATCAGCTCGCCAAGTGGCACGATCACCGCGCTGTCAGGGCGCGGCGGCCGGCCATCCGCATCCACCAGGTCCCAGTAGATGCGCTCGTAGTGTTCCGGGCGGGGGCGGCGGCCGTCACGGATTTCCGCGATGGCCTGATATTGGCGTTCGGCCTGGTACTCACCGGTAGCCACGAAGCTGCGCGCCAGGCGGCTCAGGTCGTCGGCACCCTGGCGCAGCTCGGCCACCAGCCGCTGTGTCTGTTCACGCCGCTCACTGGCGATAGCCACGCGGTCTTCGGCTTCCGACGCTGCCACTGACAAGGCAATGAGCAGCGCCAACAGCAAGGCGACCACCACGCTCAAGGCGGACACGATCTGCCGCATGGAAAAATATTTGTAAATGGACATGCTCCCCTCGCTGATTCGACTGAAGATGCCGTGCCCGGGCCTGCGCGCCTGGCGGCGGCGTCTCGGCGGGAACGGCAAGCGGACGATACGTGGGCAGCCCGTCCTTGTGCGCGAGGGGCCAGATATGCTGAACGAATCTCGAATTACTTCGTTTTTTATCTCGAAATTATTTGAATTTCTCTCTAAAACTATCCGTTTACTTGCAAAATAATTCGGCTCTTTTTTCTACTATCAGAGACAGTCTTCCAACGAAAGAGCGAGCGCCAGCAGAAAAACGCACCAAGGTTCACAATAGCGGTCTTTGCCATGCAGCATCCGCTCTCCATGAACCCTGTCAGTCCCGCCACACGGCCTGTGCCGCGCCATCCGCCGAATCACCCGAAGTTCCTGCTGTTCCTGATCTGCGCCTTTGCCTCGGCGGGCCAGCTGGCCATCGACTTGTACGTGCCGGCCCTGCCGCAGATGGCGATCGACTACGGCACCTCGGCCCAGGCCATCCAGACCAGCGTGACCGGCTACCTGATCGCCTACGCCTTTGGTCAGCTGGCGTTCGGGCCGTTGGCCGATGCCTGGGGCCGCAAGCGCGTCCTGATGCTGGGGCTGGGCCTGTTCACGCTGGGATGCGTGCTGACGCTGCTGGCCCCCAACCTGGAAACCTTCGTCGCGGCACGCGTGCTGCAGGGCTTCGGCATTGCCGCCACCAATTTGCTGGCCAAGGCCATCATCACCGATTCCTTTGTCGGGCAAACCCTGGTGCATGCCTACACCTACATGGCCATTGCCTGGGGCCTGGCACCGATCATTGCACCGGTGATCGGGGCACACCTGCAGGAAGCCTTCGGCTGGCGTTCCTGCCTGGTGTTCCTGCTGCTGTATTCGTTCGCGATGTGGGCCATCCTGTGGCGCTATCGGGAAACTTTGGCCGAGCCGGTGCACCTGCATCCGGCCACCCTGCTCAAGAATGCGCGCATGGTGCTGGCCAGCCCGGTGTTCCAGAGCTGTTTCCTGGCCCAGGGGCTGTGCTACAGCATCCTGCTGGTGTTCAACATCGTCGGTCCATTCATGGTGCAGAACACGCTGCGCCAGC
>NZ_DBIC01000005.1:8777-12131 GCF_002296545.1 Herbaspirillum sp. UBA812
GCCGACCTTCTTCGGCTACCTGGCGCTGGCGATCGGGATGATGTATTTCCTGGGCGGCATCTCCAACCGCATCCACCATCGCCGCCTGCCCTCGGCCGAACAGCGGCTGCGCATCGGGGCGCGGGTGATGACGGCGGCGGCCTTTGCCATGCTGGCCCTGGCCCTGCTGGTGGGGCTGACGGTGTGGACCCTCATCACGCCGGTGCTGGTGATGGCCTTCTGCGCCGGGGCCATGTATCCCACGCTGATGGCCAAGGGCAATTCGATCTTTCCGCACATTGCCGGACTGACCAGCGCCATCCTGGGCTTTGCGCTGCTGCTGGTGTCCTCGGGCATGATGGGGCTGGCCGGGTTCGTCTCCATCCACAGCCTGACGCCGCTGGCGGTGTTCTTCTGCATCGTCGGCCTGACCGTGATTGCCATGGTGGGCAAGCTGCTGCAGCACCTGCAGGTGCCGGCGGCTGCGGCGACGTTGCAAGTCAGACCATCAGAAAAACCCTGATATCCGCCGCCTCCCGGCAGGCATACGATGTGGCCATCGACACTGATTCATTCCCGGGAGGACCCCATGGCCATCATCCAGACCTTGCTGCACTACGGTAGCTATCTCGCCGCGTTCTACGCCGTCTATCTGCTGGCGGGCAGCCTGGCGTTCGGGCTGGTGCTCTGGCAGAAGGTCTACGGCAAGGCGCAGCGCCAGCCGGTGCCGGTGCGCGTGAGTGTGCATTCGGAGCGGATGGACGGACGCGAGCGCGATTCTTATTACCGCTGAAGCGTGAATACAGTGATGGGTCGAGCGTAGACAATCGCTGTTCGCCTGCAGGTCAGCCAAGGGCTGGATTCGTGGAATCCGGCCCTTTGTCTTTGGTGATGCTCCCCATCCATTCAGAACAACTCCTGCTGCGGCGAGGTCACCGCTGCAAAACTGTCGCCCACGAAGACCAGGATGGCATCGGCCACCGGGGCCAGCTGGCGTTCCAGGTAATGGCCGTAGTCGATGGCGGCGCGGCGTTTTTCCAGGGGTTCCGGTCCGGCCGTGGTCATGACGTAGTTGATCCAGCCGCCTTGCTGGTATTGCAGCGGACGCCCGCCTTCCTCGTTGACCTGGTCGGCCATGCGCGCAGCGCGCACGTGGGGCGGGACGTTCTTTTCGTAATGGTCGAGCTGGCGGCGCAGGCGCTTGCGATATACCAGCAGATCATCCAGCCGCCCGGCCAGCAGGTCGGCCACGTAGCCGGTGATGAAGTCGCGGTAAGGCTCGCCACGGAAGATGCGCAGATACAGTGCCTGCTGGAAGCGCTGCGCCAGCGGCGACCAGTCGGTGCGCACCGTTTCCAATCCCTTGTAGGTGACCTTGTCCTCGCCTTCGCTGGTTCGCACGTAACCGGCGTAGCGCTTCTTGCTGCCGGTCTCGGCCCCACGCACATGCGGCATCAGGAAACGCTGGTAATGCACCTCGAACTGCAGTTCCAGCGCGCTTTCCAGCTGATACTGCCCGGCCAGATGGCGACGCCACCAGTCATTGATGCGCGCGGTCAGCTGCAGACCGATCTGGCGCGCCTCGTCATCGCCATGCGGCCGGCGCAGCCAGACGAAGGTGGAATCGGTATCGCCATAGATGACTTCGTAACCCGCCTCCTCGATCAGCTCACGCGTGCGATGCATGATCTCGTGCCCGCGCCGGGTGATGGACGAGGCCAGGCGCGAATCGAAGAAGCGGCAGCCGGTCGACCCCAGCACGCCGTAGAAGGAATTCATGATGATCTTCAGCGCCTGCTGCAACGGCTTGTTGCCCTGCGCCTTGGCGGCTTCGCGCCCCTGCCAGATCTGCTCGATGATGGCCGGCAGGCTGTGGCTGCGGCGTGAGAAGCGCGCGCCGTTATAGCCGGGCACGGTCTCGCTCTCCGGCTCATTCAAGGTGCCATCGACCAGCCCGACCGGGTCGATCAGGAAGCTGCGGATGATGCTGGGATACAGGCTCTTGTAGTCCAGCACGATCACCGAGTCATACAGCCCCGCGCGCGAATCCATCACGAAGCCGCCCGGACTGGCCAGTGCCTCGGCATCCCCGAGATTGGGGGCGACGTAGCCCTTGCGATGCATGTGCGGCAGATACAGATGCGTGAACGCCGCCACCGAACCGCCGCTGCGGTCGGCCTGCAGGCCGGTCACGCTGGCACGTTCCAGCAGGAAGGAGAGAATGTCGGTCTTGGCGAAGATGCGCGTGACCAGTTCGCAGTCCTTGAGGTTGTAGGTGGCCAGCGCCGCCTTGTCCTCATTGAACATGCGATCGATCTCGTCCATGCGCTGATACGGCGTGGCAATGGCCTTGCCTTCGCCCAGCAGCGATTGCGCCACGTTCTCCAGACTGAAGGACGGGAAATTCCAGAACGCCCCGCGCAGGCTTTCAATGCCGTCGATCACCAGCCGGCCCGCTGCGTTGACCAGCAGGTGATTGGCGCGCATGCCATGTTCGCGCCATTCCAGTGCCCGTCCCGCACGGCCCAGTCGCAGCGTGGTGTGGTATTTCTGCGCCTGCTTCTGCAGCACGTTGAGGTCGAACTGCACCAGGTTCCAGCCGATGAGCGCATCCGGATCGTGGCGTGCCACCCAGTCGTTGAGGCAGTCGATCAGTTCCTTGCGGCTCTGGCAGAACTGCAGTGCGAAATCCACCGACTCCACCGCACCACTGGGCGGCCCCAGCGCATAGACGCTGCGCTGGCCGCAGCCTTCGATGGCGATGCTGTAGAGCTCGCCCTGCCAGCTGGTTTCGATATCCAGCGACGCCAGCCTGAGCGGCGGACGATAGCCCGGCAAGGCACGAATGCGCGCTTCTGCCAGCACCCCCTGCCCATCGTCCACGCCCTGAAAGGCCAGCGGCGCATTGATGAAACGCTCCATCAGATAACGTTCGGGCGGACGGATATCGGCTTCATAGACACTGATGCCAGCGGCGATCAGGGTCTTCTCGATCTTCAGCAACTTGCGATACTGGCGCGCATACAAGCCCAGCACCGGGCGCTGGCTGACATCCTTGAGATGTTCCAGCGCACGCAGTTCCATGCCGGGTTCGTGGACGATCAAGGCCTGCACGCGTTCGGCCTCGGCTTGCGGCACGAAGGCCACCGCTGTCTGCGGCGGCAGGCGCAGGCATTGCGGACCGTCATCAGTGGCCACCCACAGCTCGATCTCCACACCGGCCGGGGTATCGCGCCAGTGCCGGGACAACAGGAAGCCTGCGCGTTCGCCGGGGCGCAAGGCGGTGGAGGAAAGAGGAGCGGCTGAGTCGGTCACCGTCGATGGCTGGCTGGTGCGGATGGAGACGGGATTGTAGAACTCATTTCATCAATAGGC
>NZ_DBIC01000147.1:0-176 GCF_002296545.1 Herbaspirillum sp. UBA812
ACTACGCGCTCTATCCGCACATGACGGTGCGCGACAACATGGCCTTCTCGCTCACCCTGGCCAAGAAGGACAAGTCCTTCGTGGAAGAACGCGTCAAGAAGGCCGCCGACATCCTCGGCCTGAACCAGCTGCTGGACCGCTATCCGCGCCAGCTCTCGGGCGGCCAGCGCCAGCGC
>NZ_DBIC01000147.1:462-9225 GCF_002296545.1 Herbaspirillum sp. UBA812
TCTCGGGCGGCCAGCGCCAGCGCGTGGCCATGGGTCGCGCCATCGTGCGCGATCCGCAGGTGTTCCTCTTCGACGAACCGCTCTCCAACCTCGATGCCAAGCTGCGCGTGCAGATGCGCACCGAGATCAAGGAACTGCACCAGCGCCTCAAGACCACTTCCATCTATGTCACCCACGACCAGATCGAAGCCATGACCATGGCTGACCAGATCGTGGTCATGCGCGATGGCCTGGTGGAACAGCGCGGCCGTCCGCTGGACTTGTACGACCATCCGGCCAACCTGTTCGTGGCCGGCTTCATTGGCTCTCCTGCAATGAATTTCATCCCTGCCACCCTGCGCCGCAACGGTGGCGGGGGCGCAGCCGAGGTGGAGTTCGCCGATGGTACCCGCGTACCAGCGCCCTATGGCAGCGCCCTGCAGGGCAACGACGGGCAGAAGGTCACCTACGGCGTGCGTCCCGAGCACCTCTCCATCGGTGCGGCCGGGCAAGGCATTGCCACCAAGGTCATCGTGGTGGAACCGACCGGGGCCGATACCGAAGTGTTCTCGCGCTTCGGCGAGACCAGCCTCACCTCGATCTTCCGCGAGCGCCATGATTTCGGCGCGGGCGACGTGATCCACCTGGTTCCCGACCACAGCCGTACGCACCTGTTTGACGCCGAATCGGGCAAGTCGCTGGCGGCCCGCTGATCCAACGCACCATCACTGCAGTAACCCAAGCACCACCCGTAGCGCAGCATCACAAGAAAAAGAGTCCATCCGCAAGAACAGCCGTTCGAGAGCGGTCCAATTCGACTTTCAACCGAAGGAGTAGGAGACATGAGCAAGCTGACACGACGCGAATTCCTGGTCACCAGCGCTGCTGCCGCAGCCGCGTCAAGCATGGGCGTGAACGCCTTTGCCGCAGGCCCCGGCGCGGCCGGTGCCGACAGCATCAAGTACCCCATCGAACAGGGCGCGACCCTGCGCATCCTGCGCTGGAAGCGTTTCGTCCAGGGCGATGAAGACCTGTGGAACGCCAACGTCAAGAAATTCACAGAACTGACCGGCGTAGCCGTGCGTACCGACAGCGAAGGCTGGGAAGACGTGCGCCCGAAGTCGGCCGTGGCCGCCAACGTGGGCAGCGGTCCGGACATCGTGCTGGGCTGGTTCGACGATCCGCAGCAGTACCCGACCAAGCTGATCGACATGACCGACCTGGCCGATTCGCTGGGCAAGCGCTATGGCGGCTGGTACGACGTCTGCCGCAAGTACGGCACCAAGGACGGCAAGTGGATCGCCCTGCCGCTGGGCGTGATCGGCAATGCCCTGGTCTATCGCGAAAGCCAGATCAAGGCCGCCGGCTTCGATGCCATTCCCAAGGACACGGCCGGCTTCCTCAAGCTGTGCCAGGCCTTGAAGGCCAAGGACACTCCGGTCGGCTTCGCCCTGGGCAAGGCCGTCGGTGACGCCAACAACTGGGCACACTGGCTGCTGTGGTCGCATGGCGGCAAGCTGGTGGACAAGAACGGCCAGGTCGCCATCAACTCGGCCGAGACCCGCGCCGCGCTGGAATACGCCAAGCAGCTCTATGCCACCTTCGTGCCCGGCACCCTGTCGTGGCAGGATCCATCCAACAACAAGGCCTACCTGGATGGCCAGATCAGCCTCACGGCCAACGGTATCTCGGTGTATTACGCCGCCAAGAACTCGCAGGATCCCAAGCTGCAGGACATCGCCAAGGATACCCAGCACGCGCACTTCCCGGTCGGCCCGGCCGGCAAGCCCACCGAGCTGATGCAGATCACGCAGATGATGGTGTTCAAGCACACCAAGTTTCCCAATGCGGCCAAGGCCTTCGTGCAATTCATGTTCGAGCCGGACCAGTACAACCCGTGGATGAAGGCCTCCATCGGCTACGTCAGCCAGCCGCTGAAGGCCTACGAGAAGAACCCGGTCTGGACCGACGACCCGAAGGCCACGGTGTACCGCGACTCGGCCTCGCTGATGCTGGACCATGGCCACGAGGGCCCGCTGGGACAGGCCTCGGCGGCCTGCATGGCGGACTACGTGGTGGTGGACATGGTGGCCGAGGCCGCCTCGGGCGCCAAGACCGTGCAGCAGGCGATCGACCGCGCAGCCGAACGCGCCAAGCGGTATTACAAGACCTGATGGCAGCAGCCTGAACGTCAGCAAGGCGGGTCCGGGTTCCCTCGGGACAGCGGGCAAAGGGGCAGGTTGTCAGGGCCTGCCGACCCGGTCCCGCCGCGCTGGCGCATCGCGACGCGTCACATCCGTACTGGCCGCAGGCCTGGCTTGCAGCCCTTTCATCGAGGCACATCATGCTATCCCGATTCCTGAACAACCGTAACGTACTGGGCATGCTGTTCATGGCCCCGGCCGTGATCCTGCTGGTGGTGTTCCTGACCTACCCGCTGGGCCTGGGCATCTGGCTGGGCTTCACCGATACCAAGATCGGCGGCGAAGGCAGCTTCATCGGCCTGGACAACTACACTTACCTGGCCGGCGATTCGCTGGCGCAGCTGTCGCTGTTCAATACCGTGTTCTACACGGTCAGCGCCAGCATCCTGAAATTCGCACTGGGCCTGTGGCTGGCCATCCTGCTCAACAAGAACGTGCCGCTGAAGACCTTCTTCCGCGCCATCGTGCTGTTGCCCTGGATCGTGCCGACCGCCCTGTCGGCCCTGGCCTTCTGGTGGCTGTATGACGCACAGTTCTCCGTCATCAGCTGGGCCCTGCACAAGATGGGCCTGATCGACCGCTACATCGACTTCCTGGGTGACCCGTGGAATGCGCGCTGGTCCACCGTCTTTGCCAACGTCTGGCGCGGCATTCCCTTCGTGGCGATCTCGCTGCTGGCGGGCCTGCAGACGATCTCGCCGTCGCTGTATGAGGCGGCCGCCATCGACGGTGCCACGCCCTGGCAGCAGTTCCGCCATGTCACGCTGCCCTTGCTCACGCCCATCATTGCGGTGGTGATGACCTTCTCGGTGCTGTTCACCTTCACCGACTTCCAGCTGATCTATGTGCTCACGCGTGGCGGTCCGCTCAATGCGACGCACCTGATGGCCACGCTCTCCTTCCAGCGCGCCATTCCGGGCGGTGCCCTGGGTGAAGGCGCGGCACTGGCAACCTACATGATTCCCTTCCTGCTGGCAGCGATCATGTTCTCGTATTTCGGCCTGCAACGTCGCGGCTGGCAACAAGGAGGTGACAAATAATGGCCAAGAAAAAAGACGACCAGCAGGAAACCCAGGGCATGGATTTCCTGCAATCGACACCGCGCCGCTGGGTGACGATCTACATTCCGCTGCTGATCTTCCTGTTCGTGCTGCTGTTCCCGTTCTACTGGATGGTGATCACGGCCTTCAAGCCGGACAATGAATTGCTCTCGCAGACCGGCAACCCCTTCTGGGTGGTTGCCCCGACGCTGGCGCACTTCAAGAAGCTGCTGTTCCAGACCCAGTATCCGGCCTGGCTGCTCAACACCGTGATCGTGTCGGTGGTATCGACCTTCGCCTCGCTGGCGGCCAGCGTCTTTGCTGCCTATGCGATCGAACGCCTGCGCTTCCAGGGCTCCAAGCAGGTCGGCCTGGGCATCTTCCTGGCCTACCTGATCCCGCCCTCGATCCTGTTCATTCCGCTGGCGGCGATCGTGTTCAAGCTGGGGCTGTTCGATACGCGCTGGGCGCTGATCCTGACCTATCCGACCTTCCTGATCCCGTTCTGCACCTGGTTGCTGATGGGCTACTTCCGCTCGATTCCCTATGAGCTGGAAGAGTGCGCGCTCATCGATGGTGCTACGCGCTGGGAGATCCTGGTCAAGATCATCCTGCCGCTGGCGGTGCCGGGCTTGATCTCGGCGGGCATCTTTGCCTTCACGCTGTCGTGGAACGAATTCATCTATGCGCTGACTTTCATCTCCTCCTCCGAGGTGAAGACGGTGCCGGTGGGGATCGTCACCGAGCTGGTGGAAGGCGACGTCTATCACTGGGGCGCACTGATGGCCGGGGCGCTGCTGGGCTCGCTGCCGGTGGCGGTGGTGTATTCGTTCTTTGTGGAGTATTACGTGTCGGGGATGACGGGGGCGGTGAAAGAGTAGCCTCCCTCCGCTTCCGCCTGCGATGAAACGGCACCCTCAGGGGTGCCGTTTTTTTGCCTGCCATCAACACCAGATGCAAAGGTCAGGTGAAGTCAGGATTGCAAGGTGCGTGCTCGTTGCAAGCGCAACACGCTTGGCTTTCAACCAGAGCTCATCAGCGGTTAAGATCGCGGTGACGCGTCGCGTCAGCCATGAAGAAACGGCATCCTGCTCCGGATGCCAGTTCGATCCAACAATAACGAAAAACGTAAAGGGAAGGGCAACATGGAATTCACTTATCACAATATCCTGCTGGACAACGGGACCTACACCAAGCCAGATACCATTCTTCTGCAGGATCACCCCCAGGCGATCTCGGCGAGGAAAGTGCTGAATCTGGCCTTTCCCGGCAACCGCCGCAATTACCGGATCATCGACCTGGGATGCCTGGAAGGTGGCTACACGGTGGAATTTGCCCGCATGGGATTTGAATCCATCGGGCTGGAGGTACGGGAGGAAAACTTTGCGTGCTGCAATTACGTGAAGCAGAACCTGAACCTGCAGAACCTCCATTTCGTCAAGGACACGGCCTGGAATCTGGATCGCTACGGTCCTTTCGATGCCTCGTTCTGCTGCGGTCTGCTGTATCACTTCGACAAACCCCGCGCCTTCCTGGAAAAGCTGGCGCGTCACACCAAGAAGGTGATGATCCTGCAGACGCACTTTTCCACATCACTGGAAGATGGCGTGAAGTATTACAGCCTCTCCCCCATGCAGGTCAATGAAGGCCTCAACGGTCGCTGGTACCACGAGTTCCATCCCAGCACGCCCTACGAGGAGCGCGAAAAACTGCGCTGGGCGTCCTATGAGAACGATCGTTCCTTCTGGATACAGAAGGAACATCTGCTCGGACTGATCCACGACCTGGGCTTCACCACGGTGTTTGAACAGTACGACAACTGGGCCCCCAACATGGGAGAAAACCTGGAGAAGAACTACGCCGGCACGCTGCGCAGTACCTTCGTGGGCATTCGCGATCTGTAAGCCGCAACCGTAAAAAAATCCCCGCGTTGTGCAGACGCGGGGATCATTGATAGCCCGGCAGATGCCGGACCATCGCTCACTACTGCTGCTCACTACTGCTTGGCCAGCGGCGCACTCCCCGCCTCCACCGTCTTCTTCTCCGGCAACTGCTTGCGCACCTTGGCCACATCGGACGCGTTCACCGAAGACGCCTGGTTACCCCAGCTGCTACGGATGAAGGTGACCACATCGGCCACTTCCTGGTCCGACAGGCGGCTGGCAAAGCCCGGCATGGCGAATTGCGTCGGGGCCTTGTGGGTCCACGGCATTTCGGCACCCTCCAGCACGATGCGGATCAGCGAAGCCGGGTTCTCGGCATTGACCGTCGGCGACAACGCCAGGGTCGGGAAGGTTTCTTCATATCCCTTGCCGCTGCTGCGGTGGCAGGCCGCGCAGTTGTTCAGGAAGGCCATGGCGCCCGGACTCTGGTCGCTGCCTTTGCGCAAGGCCTGGTGGGTCTTGTCGTCATAGGCCAGCGCTGGCGTGCCCTCCTTCACCGCCTTCAAGGACTTCAGGTACTTGGCCATGGCCGAGAGATCTTCCCCGGTCATGTACTGGGTACTGTTGGCGACCACATCGGCCATGCCGCCAAAAGCAGCGGAATGGCTGTTGCGGCCAGTCTTGAGGAAGGCCACGATATCGGCCTCGCTCCAGTTGCCCAGACCGTCGCGGGCGTCGCCGCGCAGGTTGTTGGCCAGGTAGCCGTCGATCACGCCACCGGAGAGGAACTGGCTGCTGTCATTGGACAGCGCCTTCTCCTGCATGCCCACGCCGCGCGGGGTATGGCAGGCGCCACAGTGGCCCAGGCCTTCGACCAGGTATTGGCCGCGGACCAGAGGACTGTTGTCCTCCGGACCATCGGCCGCCACTGCCGGCGCGAACACCTTGCGCCACACCGACAACGGCCAGCGCATCGACAGGGGCCAGGTGATGTCCACACCGCGATTGGGTGCGGGATCGGCCTGGACGCCCTGCATGAAGTAGGCATAGAGCGCCTTCACGTCGGCCGGCTTGACTTTGGCGTAGGAGGGATACGGCATGGCCGGATAGAGCGACGCGCCATCCTTGCGGATGCCGTGACGCAGCGCACGGTCGAAATCCTCTTCGCTGTAGCTGCCGATGCCGTGGTCCTTGTCCGGCGTGATGTTGGACGAATACACCGTGCCGATGGGCGTGGCAATGGGCAAGCCACCCGCAAAGGGCTTGCCGCCCTTGGCGGTGTGGCAGGCCACGCAGTCACCAGCCTTGGCCAGGTACTCGCCACGCTGCACCAGCTGCTGGTCGGCCGAGGGAGCGGCGGCATTGCTCTGCGCTGCTGCGGTGAAGGCGGACAGCGACATGACGGCCGCACAGGCGGCGATGAAATAATGCTTGATCATGATGGTCGTCATCCTTATGCCTGCACCAGCGGGCCGGGGTTTTTCAGATACTGATCACGGATGGCCTTGGCGGAGTGATACGCCAGCGCCGTGACCAGCCCGGTCGGGTTGTAGCCCATGTTCTGCGGGAAGGCGCAAGCGCCGTAGACGAACACGTTGGGCACATCCCAGCTTTGCAGGTACTTGTTGACCACGCTGTTCTTGGGCGTCGTGCCCATGATGGCGCCCCCGGTCAGGTGGGTCGATTGATAGATCCGCGTATCCCACGACGAGCCGGTCTTGCGTACCGCCTTGACGACCTTCTCCGGATTCATGGCCTGGCCGACCTTCTCCATCTCGCCGGCGATGTAGGTCAGCATCTTGCCTTCGTTCTCCTTCCAGTTCAGGGTCATGCGCAAGAGCGGCTGGCCATTGGCATCCTTGTAGGTCGGATCCAGCGACAGGTAGCAATCGCGATACGCCATCACCGAACCGGACATGCCGATGGTGAGCGTGCGCTGGTAGGCATCCTGCACGCTGGCCTTCCATTCCGAACCCCAGTTGGGGACCTTCTCGCCCGGCATGGTGCCGGCCTGCTTGATGGGACGGCCGCCATAGCGCACGTGACGAATCGAGGCACCGCCGATGAAGCCCAGCGCACCGTGATCGAACTGGTCGGCGTTGAGGTCGTCCATGCCCACGCCACCGGCACCGGTGCCGATGAAGGGATTGAACTGCGTGCCCTTGGGCATGACCACGTTGATGCCGCCGTTGTACTGGTAGGCAAAGTTCTTGCCCACCACGCCTTCACCGGAGACCGGGTCATAGGGCTTGCCGATGCCCGAGAGCAGCAGCAGGCGCACGTTGTGGGTCTGGAAGGCGGTCAGCAGGACCAGGTCGGCGGGCTGTTCGACTTCGCGGCCCTGGGCGTCGATGTAGGTGACGCCGGTGGCGCGCTTGCCGGAGGCATCCAGGTTGACCTTGATGACCTGGGCCTTGGTGCGCACCTCGAAGTTCTTGCGCTTCAACAGCACCGGCAGGATGGTGGTCTGCGGCGATGCCTTGGAATACATGTAGCAGCCGTAGTTTTCGCAGAAGCCGCAGTAATTGCAGGGGCCGATGCGCACGCCATACGGATTGGTGAAGGGCTGCGAAGCATTGGCCGCGGGGGCCGGATAAGGGTGGTAGCCGACGTCACGCATGGCCTTCTCGACCAGCGAAGCGCTGTACTGGTACTGCAGCGGCGGGGTCGGGAATTCATCGCTGCGTTCGCCTTCCAGCGGATTGCCGCCGGCCACGATCTTGCCCTTGAGATTGCCGGCCTTGCCGGAAACCGCCATGACCTTTTCCGAGAAATCGTAGAAGGGCTCCAGCTCCTTGTAGGTCACGCCATGGTCCTGGATGGTCATGTCCTCGGGGATGAATTTCTTGCCGTATTTCTGCTCGTGGTGCGTGCGCATTTCCAGCTCTTCGGGCAGGTTGCGGTACATCATGCCGTTCCAGTGGAAACCGGCACCGCCCACGCCATCGCCCAGCAGGAAGGAACCATGCTGGCGGTAGGGCACGGCCACATCCGAGAGCGTATGACGAATCGTCACGGTCTCGCGCGAGAGGTCCTGGAACAGCGCGCCGCGCACGGAGTATTTCAGTTCATCGACTGCCTTCGGATAAGGCGTGTCGGTGTTGGTGTCACGCATGTCGCCGCGTTCCAGCGCCAGCACGTTCAGGCCGGCTTCGGTGAGCTCCATGCCCATGATGGAGCCGGTCCAGCCCAGGCCCACCATCACTACATCCACTTTGTCTTTTTTGATAGCCATGATCAGCCCTTCTCTCCCAGAATCGACACGGGGCCGTATGGATATTTGACGTTGTATTGATCGACCCAGTCGGCGTAATCGGCGCGCGCACCGGGGAAGCCGACCATCTTCCAGCCGCCCATCTTCTGGTTGCCGCCGTACATCGGGTCGGCAAAATAGCCTTCCTTGGTATTGCCCAGCATGAAGCTGAAAAAGGTCTTGGCGGGCACGGTATCGAAAGCGATCTTGCCGCCTTCCATCATCTTGAGCACGTCCAGCTGCTTGGCCTTGTCGAGTTCGGCGAAGACCTTGCCATGGTTCTTGCTGCACCAGTCATTGCAGGCAGCGATGCCCTGGCGGTAGATGTCGCGCGGCACCAGCGAGAGCTGGTAGCCCAGTTCGGGCACGCTGTCCGGATGGAAGGGGCCTTGCATGTACCACAG
>NZ_DBIC01000401.1:0-3124 GCF_002296545.1 Herbaspirillum sp. UBA812
GGCGAGCAGGGACGCGGGTTTGCGGTGGTCGCCTCGGAAGTGCGCTCGCTGGCGCAACGCAGCGCGGTGGCGTCCAAGGAGATCAAGGACCTGATCGGAGAATCGATGGCGCATGTCGGCGCGGGCTCGCAACTGGTGGCCAGCGCCGGTCAGCAGATGAACGGCATCGTGGCCTCGGTGCAGCGCTTCGGGGAGATCATGAACGAGATCGCCACCGCCACCCAGGAACAGGGCAGCGGCATCGAACAGATCAACACGGCCATCGTGCAGATGGATCAGGTGACCCAGCAGAATGCGGCGCTGGTGGAAGAAGCCAGTGCGGCAGCGCAATCACTGTCGCAACAGGCCAGTGGCTTGCTGAAGGTGGTGTCGATCTTCAAGATCCGCCAGGATGCCTCGACCATGCCCGGCAGTGGCCATGCAACGTCTGCTGCACCGGGTTTGCAGGGTGCGCCGCTGGCGGCCCTGCACTGAGACTGGCTGCGCGAAGCAGCGGCAGGCCGGCCGCTTGCCGGCCTTGCGGGCATCAGCCCTGGCCGCCGTCTTCCTCGTCTTCGTCCTTGGGGACGAAGACCATGCCGGTCTTGGCGTTGTAATCCATGAGACCGGCATAGCGGCCCCAGGCGATCATGGTCTCGAAAGTCTTTTCGGGATTGTCGTAGGGCAGGGCGCTGCCGATGTCCTTCAAGACGCGCTCGGCCTCGATTTCTTCCGCTTCGCCCAGCACCGCCAGGATGATGTGGAACAGGCGCAGCTTGTAGACCTGCTCGGCGAAGATGGCGCGCTGGCCCTTGCGGTCGGCGGCCACGAAGCGGCGGCCGAGGTCGGTCAGGTAGACCTCCTGTTTGGGCGTATCCACCAGTTCCAGGATCTCGGCGGCCTTCACGGTGCCGATGGTCTCGCCGAATTCCTTGCCGATCTCGTCCGAGATGTCGTAGATGTTGTTCAGTTCCGGCTCGTCGTGCAGCAGGCTCATCAGGCCCAGGATCTGGCCCACCGGGATCAGCGGGATGGATTCCATGCGCTTGCGTCCGCGCGAGATCGGCTCACCCGGCACATGCACTTCCGGCGGCAGGTCGGGCAGGGAGAGCGTGGTGATGGCTTCGTGGATGATGTTGACCAGACGCTGGAATTCCGGGCTCTTGGAGTCGCGCGGATAGGGCAGCGGATTCTCCAGCACCAGGCCCAGGCGGCCCGGACGCGGGAACACCACGACGATGCGGGTGGCCATTTCCACCGCTTCCTCGATGTTGTGGGTGACCATGAAGATCGAGGTCAGGCCGCTGTCCGGCGCACGCCACAGGCTGATCAATTCCTGGCGCAGGTTCTCTGCGGTCAGCACGTCCAGCGCGCTGAAGGCTTCGTCCAGGCACAGCAGTTTGGGCTTGGACACCAGCGCACGCGCAATGCCCACGCGCTGGCGCATGCCGCCCGAGAGCTCACGTGGATAGGCGCTGTGGTAGTTGCCCAGGCCGATCAGTTCGATGGCGCGGTCCACTGCCGCATCACGTTCCTCGCGGGTCGGGTTGTGCGACATCAGGCCCACGGCCACGTTCTGTTCCACCGTCAGCCATGGGTACAGCGCGAAGGTCTGGAACACCACCGAGGCGTCGCGATTGACGCCATTGAGCTGTTTGCCGGCGGCCATGGTGTGGCCCGAGCTGGGTTCGACCAGGCCGGTCAGGCAGCGCAGGATGGTGGACTTGCCCGAGCCGGACTGGCCCAGCAGGGCCAGCAGTTCGCCCTCGTGCACGGCCAGGTCGATGTTGTCCAGCACCTTGAGCTCGTGGCCGCCGGCGGTGTTGTAGGATTTGCTGACGGCGCACAGTTCAGCGACGGCGGGACGTTGTTGCGGAGAAGTCATGGTCATGGCGTGGCTCAAGGTCAATCGAGGCGGAAACGGCGTTCGGCGAAGGCATACAGGCGACGCCAGACAAACTTGTTCATCAACACGACGAACATCGACATCACGCCGATGCTGGCGATGATGAGTGGCGTGTCACCGGATTTGGTGACTGCCGAAATATAGGCACCCAGGCCATCGGCCTTGAGCGAGACATCGCCCCAGCTGGCCAGCTCGGCCACGATGGAGGCATTCCATGCGCCACCGGCGGCGGTACAGGCACCGGTCACCCAGAACGGGAAAATGGCCGGCAGGATCAGGGTCTTCCACAAGTTCCAGCGCGACAGGCCATACATGCGGGCGGCTTCCTTCAGGTCATTGGGAATGGCCATGGCTCCGGCGATCACGTTGAAGAGGATGTACCACTGCGTGCCCATGGCGATCAACAGGATGCTGCCCCAGTTCATGCTGACGTTGGCGGCCACGAACCAGCCCACCACCAGCGGGAAGGTCATGTTGACCGGGAAGGACGCGCCGATCTGCGCCAGCGGCTGGGCGAAGCGGGCGATGTGCGGCTTGGAGCCGATCCACACGCCCACCGGGGTCCAGATCAGGGTGGCAATCACGGTCATGGCCAGCACCCGCAGCATGGTCAGGAAACCCAGCCAGACGATGTGGCCGAACAGGCTCCAGCTCATGGCGCCGTGCAGGGCATCGATGGCGGCCACCAGCCCGCGCAGCGCTTCAAAGATCAGCAGGCCGCAGATCGCGCCGGTGATGACGCGCTTGGTCCAGCGCTCGCGGGTGATGCGGGCCGGCGTGGGCGCGGCCGAGGTGGCGGGACGACGGCGCGCTAGCCAGTCGCCCAGCGGCAGCCACAGTTTTTCATCAAGCCAGGTAAAGACGTAGGAGCCGCGCAGCAGGTCATACACCCACGAGGTCGGCGGCGAGGTCGATTCGGTCAGTTCGATCTTGAACTTGTCGGCCCAGGCCAGCAGCGGCCGCCAGACCAACTGGTCGCTCACCAGGATCAGCGCCAGCATGGCGATGACCGCCCACAGTGCCGCCGTATGGTCGCCCTGGTCGATGGCCTGGGCCATGTAGGAACCGAGGCCGGGCAGCTTCAGGTCCTTGTTCATGACGCTGATGGCTTCGCTCTGCGCCACGAAGAACCAGCCGCCGCCGAAGGACATCATCGAGTTCCAGATCAGGCTGTGCGCCGAAGCCGGCAGCTCGACCGTGCGGAAGCGTTGCCACGCGGTGAGGCGGTAGGTGGAAGCG
>NZ_DBIC01000214.1:0-8974 GCF_002296545.1 Herbaspirillum sp. UBA812
CGATCACCCGCATTCGCGCTTCCTGGTCTGCGATGGACATATCGATGCGGTGCTGGGCTACATCGACAGCAAGGATGTGCTCAAGCGCCTGCTCAAGGGTGAACAGTTCTCGCTGGCCGACAAGGGTCTGGTGCATACGCCGCTGTCCATTCCCGATTCCCTGAACCTGTGGGAAGTGCTGGAACGCATGAAGGCCATGGATGAAGACCTGGCCATCGTGGTGAACGAATATGCACTGGTGGTCGGCATCATCAGCATCACCGACGTGACCGGCGTGCTCATGGGCAATCTGCTGGCCATCACCGAGGAAGAGCAGCAGATCGTGCGGCGCGATGAGAACTCCTGGCTCATGGATGGCCTGACGCCCTTGAACGATGTCATGAACGAACTGGACATCGACGAGTATCCCAACCCGGTCGGCTATGAGACCTTGTCGGGTTTCATCATGTACATGCTGCGCAAGATTCCGAAGAAGACCGATTTCGTGCTCTTCTCCGATTTCAAGTTCGAGGTGGTGGACATCGAAGGCAATCGCATCAACCAGTTGCTGGTGACCCGCTTCAAGCAGGACAAGGGCGAAAAATCGGACAAGGCGGACAAATCGGGCAAATCGGACAAATCCGATAAGACAAGTCAGTCCGGCAAAATGGAATAGCAGTCCAGCACAACTTGATCTCGTTTTTTCAGACTTTTCCTATGCCCATGAACGCCGTAAACCGGGATACTCCCGTCCAGTCGCTTGCTTGAAAGACTGGTACTCGGGGAAAGCAGGCGGCTGCAGTACCCGTAGCAAACGTAGCAACCTGTAGCAAAACGTAGCAGAGGTAGTCGTGGGCTGGCCCGCATTCGCAAGGATGCGGGCCTTTTTCATGGGGCACGGCGTCAGCAGGCTTTCCGGCATTGCAGTACAGTCAGGACTGTCTGAATATGAATGAAGTGGAATCCGCAAGTGGCAAAAGACGTCAAGAGCCCCTGTGTCTCGCTGTGCAAGCTCAAGCACGAAGTCTGTACCGGCTGCGGCCGCACCCGGGATGAAATCAAGGACTGGAAATCGATGAAGCGCAAGGAGCAGCTCCACACCGTGGAGCTGGCTGCCAAGCGCATGAAGGCATTGCAGAAGAAGTAGGGCGGCCGGGAAGGGCCGCCGGCAGGGTTCAGGCGCGTGCGCCGTGGTTGCGTTCGGAGATCTGGGCGTTGAGCGTCCAGAAGTCGTACAGCACGCCCAGCAGGAAGAAGCCGCCGGTGAAGAAATAGACGATGCCGCTGATCCACTTGCCGATGTACAGGCGATGCGCGCCGAAGATGCCCAGGAAAGTCAGCAGCAGCCAGGCCACCGAATAGTTGACCTCGCCGGCCACGAAACGGCGGTCGGCTTCGCGATCCATCGAGGGGATCAGGAACAGGTCGACGATCCAGCCAATGCCCAACAGGCCCAGCGTGAAGAACCAGATCGTGCCGGTGACGGGTTTGCCGTAGTAGAAGCGGTGCGCGCCGAGAAATCCGAAGATCCAGAGCAGATAGCCCAGGGTTTTGCTGTGGGTGTTGTTGATGTTGTTGTTCATCCAGGCTCCAAATGAGGGTGGGGCAGGTTATAGCGTGATATGAAGATTGTTTCGCACGATGCGCCGTGCTGCATTGTGACATGGGCTCATCCTGAAAGTGCCCTTTGCGCAGGGTGAAGCGGTTTGTCCGATGGCGGCTGACTGTCTGCCAAAGTCTTCACATCGTTGCGGCGATCCGACGGCTTGCCCGCAAGAAAAGGCCAGCTGGGTTAAACTATGCACCTTCAGGAGGCCGTGCAACGAAGAGCCTCCCTGGAATTCCGCCACTGTCACCCGCTCTGTTGCCCCGTTGCCTACCGTGCGACCCTCGCTGCTCATTCCGCTCATCGTCGGCTGTGCGCTGTTCATGGAAAACATGGACGCCACCGTGCTGGCCACCTCGCTCCCCGCGCTCGCGCGCGATCTCCATCAAGACCCGATCACCCTGAAACTGGCCATGACCGCCTATGTCGCGGCGCTGGGCGTGTTCATCCCGATCTCCGGCTGGATGGCCGACAAGCTGGGCGCGCGCAAGGTGTTCAGCTGGGCCATGATCGTCTTCATGACCGGTTCGATCCTGTGCGCCGTCTCCGGCTCGCTGGTGACCTTCGTGGCGGCGCGCTTCCTGCAGGGCATCGGCGGGGCCATGATGGTGCCGGTGGGGCGGGTCATCATCGCGCGTTCGGTCGACAAGTCCGAACTGGTCAAGGCGGTCAGCTATCTCACCTTGCCGGCGCTCCTGGGCCCGGTGGTCGGGCCGCTGCTGGGCGGCTTTCTCACGACCTACTTCCACTGGCGCTGGGTGTTCCTGATCAATATCCCGTTCTGTTTCCTGGGCCTGTATCTGGCCAAGCGCTTCATCCAGAACTTCAAGGAAGACAATCCGGCCCCGCTGGATGTGAAGGGTTTTGTACTCACCTCGGTGGGCGCGGCCATGATCATGCTGGGCCTGTCGCTGTTCGGCAGCCAGCTGGTCGACGGCGCCACGCCGGTGGCCATGTGTTCCATCGGCGCCATTGCGCTGGTGATGTATTACCGTCATTCCACCCAGATCCCGTATCCGCTGCTGGACTTCCGCCTGCTGCGCATCCCCACGCTGCATGCCAGCGTGGTGGGCGGCTCGCTGTTCCGCATCGGCTTGGGGGCGGTGCCGTTCCTGCTGCCGCTGGCCTTGCAGGAAGGGCTGGGCATGACCGCCTTCCAGGCCGGCAGCATCACCTGTGCTTCGGCCTTCGGTTCGCTCTTCATCCGTCTGCTGGCCAGCCGGGTGCTGCGCCGCTATGGCTTCCGCACCGTGCTGATGGTCAATGCCGTGTTCGCCGGCATCGCGCTGGCGGCTTACGGCATCTTCAGCATGCATACGCCTTATCTGCTCATTGTCACCATCGTGCTGATGGGCGGGGTGTTCCCGGCGCTGCAATTCACCTGCCTCAATTCGATCGCCTATGCCGACATCGACAGCCGCGACGCTGGCCGCGTCACCAGTCTGGCCAGCGTGATCCAGCAGCTGTCGCTGGGCCTGGGCGTGACGGTGGCGGGCATCGTGCTGCAATTGTCGAATCATCTGCAGGGGCATGCGAGCATCGTCGAGGCGGATTTCTGGCCGGCCTTCCTGGTCATCGGCCTGTTCTCGGTGGCCTCGGTGCCGATCAGCGGCAAGCTGCCGCACAATGCCGGGCTGGAGCTCTCGCGCGGCAAGTGAGCTGGTGCCGTCATGCCGGGCTGCTATCATCCCGGCATCCTGAACTCTGGAGTCGCGCATGTCCTTTTCCCGTTTCCCCGTTTCCGCACTGCGCCGCACGCTGGCGGCCAGTCTCTTGCTGGCCAGCTGCGGTGCCCTGGCCTTTTCGCTGTCCGACCTGAGCAACCAGGACGCCACCGCCGGCCTGAAAGCCGCGCTGGAGAAGGGCGCCAATACCGCCGTGGCCAACCTGGGCCGGCCCAACGGCTTCCTCGGCAATGACAAGGTCAAGATCCAGCTGCCCGGTGCGCTGGAGCAGGCCATGCCACTGCTGCGCATGACCGGCATGGGCGGCCAGGTCGATGGCCTGGTGGCCGACATGAACCACGCCGCCGAGGCCGCCGTGCCGATGGCCAAGCCGCTGCTGGTCAATGCCGTCAAGTCGATGTCGGTGAGCGATGCCAAGAACATCCTGGCCGGTGGCGATACCTCCGTGACCGATTTCTTCCGCCAGAAAACCTCGGGCGAACTGGCCGTGAAGTTCCTGCCCATCGTCAAGCAGATCACCGACAAGAACGGCCTCTCCGGCCGCTACAACGCCGTCATGGGCCAGGTCGCCAAATCCGGTCTGGTGAGCGCCGAGCAGAGCACCGTGGAAGGCTATGTCACCCAGCGTGCGCTGGATGGCTTGTTCCTGATGATCGGCGAGGAAGAAAAAGCCATCCGCAAGGATCCGCTCGGGACCGGCAGCGCCATTCTGGGCAAGGTGTTCGGCGCCATGCGCTGACAGCGGAGCACCGACGCGGCGACCTCCTGCCGCGCTTCTGAAAAAATTTTCGCCGGCCGCGCACAGAGGTTCGGCGATTTTTTTTGCCCCATGTTGCTCATTAGTCAAGCTCGGCGGGAGCCGCATGGGGCAAGGGATAGCGCCGCGCTGGCGGTTTTCAGGATGACCACTTTTAACGGCATATTGACCGCCGTTGGGAACTTTTAAAAGTGCTTCAGATCTGTAAGTTATCGATTCACATTGCTACATTGCTGGACAGCATTAAGCGATTGCTTTAAACTATCGTTCTTTCGCGGCATCTTGCTCGCGAAATCACTTGTTCAACAACGACTCTTAGCAGTGTCCGATCCGCAGTGTGCGGGTTGTCCGAATTTCCGGCTGGCAGCGCGAACGCCCTCCCGTTCTCCACGGTGAACCGTTCCCATCCCTGTCCGGTGTGCACTATGCCGAGGCTGGCTTCATCGCTTCGGTTTCATCGCTGCCCTTGCAGCTTTCGGTTCGCATCCAAACGATACGCCCAACGGGCAAGCGAACCCTATACAACTTGATCCCAGAAACCCGTCGTCGCGGCGTCATGTCGTGTCGGCTATACCAACAGGGGGTAACATGACACGTGTTCGTCACGTCTTCGCCGGCGCGTTCGGTTTTGCGCTGGTTATTGCAGGCCTGGTCTGGTGGATCGGTCCGGACGTCATCCAGAAGTATCGCGGTGACCTGGTCTACTACACCGGCAAGCACCTGGAACTGGTCTTCAGTTCGATGGTGCTGGCCCTGGCCACCGGCATTCCGGCCGGTATCGCGCTGTCCCGCCCGGGCGCGCAACGCAGTGCAGAGAAGTTCATCCAGATCTTCAACATCGGCAACACCATCCCCTCCATCGCCGTGCTGGCGCTGGCATTGGCTGCCTTCGGCATCGGCAATGGCCCGACCATCCTGGCCCTGTGGCTGGCTTCGTTGCTGCCCATCGTGCGCAACACCTACGAGGGCTTGAAGAACGTGCCGGCCGCCATGAAGGAAGCCGCTCGCGGCATCGGCATGAAGCCGCACCAGATCCTGTTCCGCGTGGAGTTGCCCAATGCGCTGCCCATCATCGTCGGTGGCGTGCGGACTTCGCTGGCCATCAACGTCGGCACAGCGCCGCTGTCGATGCTGATCGGCGGCGAGAGCCTGGGTGGCCTGATCTTCCCTGGCATCTATCTGAACAATCACGGCCAGCTGCTGCTGGGCGCTGCCGCTACCGCCTTGCTGGCGCTGGTGCTGGATGCCCTGGTGACCTCGCTGTCGGGTTTCTACCTGGCGCGTCGCGGGCTGCGCACCTGATCCGGCAGCTCATTCCCATCACAAGAACGACCGCACGCCAGCCCTTTCCGGCACAGCGGTAGAGAGGAAAGCATGACAAAGAAGACCATCGCAAAATATGCCCTGTGCGCCCTGGCGCTTGGCCTGGCCATGTTCGGCACGGCCCGCGCTCAGGCCCAGAACCTGGTCATCGGCGGCAAGAACTTCACCGAGCAGCTGCTGCTCTCGGACATGACCGCGCAATACCTGCGCGCCAAGGGTTACGACACCGACCTGAAGAACGGCCTCGGCACGACCCTGATGCGCTCGGCGCTGGAGAGCGGCCAGATCGACATCGTCTGGGATTACACCGGCACCGCCCTGATCGTCTACAACCACATCGAGGACAAGCTCGATCCCGACCAGATCTACCAGAAGGTCAAGGAACTGGACGCGCCGCGCGGTCTGACCTGGCTCAACCAGTCGGAGCTGAACAACACCTACGCTTTCGCCATGCCGCGTGAAGTGGCCGAGAAGTACCACATCCACTCGCTGCAAGACCTCGCCAACCGCATCAACGAAGACGACAAGGAAGGCAACAAGCAGCACCTGCTGGGCGTGGACTATGAATTCGCTTCCCGTCCCGACGGCCTGGGCCCGATGCAGGCGCTGTATGGCTTCAAGCTGGATCGCAGCGAAGTCAAGCAGATGGACCCGGGTCTGGTCTACACGGCCCTGAAGAACGAACAATTGTTCGTCGGCCTGACCTACGCCTCGGATGGCCGCATCAAGGGTTTCGACCTGCAGCTGCTGGAGGATGACAAGGGCTACTTTGCCGCCTACAAGGCCACCCCGGTGGTGCGCCAGGAGATCCTGGACAAGAA
This sequence comes from Herbaspirillum sp. UBA812, assembly GCF_002296545.1. Lineage (NCBI taxonomy): Bacteria > Pseudomonadati > Pseudomonadota > Betaproteobacteria > Burkholderiales > Oxalobacteraceae > Herbaspirillum > Herbaspirillum sp. UBA812. Next base: position 6,172 of record NZ_DBIC01000214.1, read on the forward strand.
CCCCAAGCTGGCCGAGCAACTGAACGCCCTGGCCGCCAAGATCGACACGGCCACCATGACCGAGCTGAACAAGCGCGTCGACATCGACCAGGAACCGGTGGCCAAGGTGGCGGCCGATTTCCTGAAGCAAGCCGGCCTGATCTGAGGAGGGGACCATGAACATCTTCCAATACCTGCAATCGGACTGGCGCAACATCCTCGACCTGACCCTGCAGCACCTTGAACTGGTGGGCATTGCGGTGAGCCTGGCCATTGCCATCGGCGTACCGCTGGGCATCCTGATCGTGCGGGTGCGCTGGCTGGCCGGTCCTTTGATGGGGCTGGCGACCATCGTGCTGACGCTACCTTCCATCGCACTGTTCGGCCTGATGATCCCGGTGTTCTCGCAATTTGGTGCCGGCATCGGCCCCTTGCCCGCCATCACCGCCGTGTTCCTGTATTCGCTGCTGCCGATCATGCGCAACACTTATCTGGCGCTGGAGAACATTGAAGCCGGCATCAAGGAAGCCGGCATCGGCATCGGCATGACCTTCTGGCAGCGCCTGCGCATGGTGGACCTGCCGCTGGCCGTGCCGGTCATCCTGGGCGGCGTGCGTACCGCCGTCGTGATGAACATCGGCGTCATGGCCATTGCGGCCGTGATTGGTGCTGGTGGGCTGGGCGTGCTGATCCTGCATGCGATCAGCCAGAGCAACATGCAAAAACTCGTGGTGGGCGCGGTGATGATCAGCGTGCTGGCCATCATTGCGGACACCCTGCTGCAACGTCTGCAGAAAATCCTGACACCGAAAGGAGTACAAAAATGATCGAACTGGACCAACTGAGCAAGACCTACACTCAAAAGGATGGAACGCAGGTCAAGGCGGTGGACGCCGTCAGCCTGAAGGTGGCTGAAGGGGAGATCTGCGTCTTCCTCGGCCCCTCGGGATGCGGCAAGACCACCACCCTCAAGATGATCAATCGCCTGATCAACCCGACCTCCGGCCGCGTGCTGCTGAACGGCCAGGACACCTCCGGCATCGATGAAGTGGAACTGCGCCGCCACATCGGCTACGTGATCCAGCAGATCGGTCTGTTCCCCAACATGACCATCGAAGAAAACATCACCATCGTCCCGCGCCTCTTGGGCTGGGACAAGAAGCGCTGCCAGGAGCGTGCCACCGAACTGATGGCCATGGTGGCACTGGACCCGAAGAAATTCCTCAAGCGCTATCCGCGTGAGCTGTCTGGTGGCCAGCAGCAGCGTATCGGCGTCATCCGCGCACTGGCGGCCGATGCGCCGGTGCTGCTGATGGATGAACCGTTTGGCGCGGTCGATCCGATCAATCGCGAATCGATCCAGAATGAGTTCTTCCAGATGCAGCGCCAGCTGAACAAGACCGTCATCATGGTCAGTCACGACATCGACGAAGCCATCAAGCTGGGCGACAAGGTGGCCGTGTTCCGCGCCGGCAAGCTGGTGCAGTTCGACAATCCGGACACCTTGCTGGCCCGTCCCAAGGATGATTTCGTGAGCGCCTTCGTGGGTCAGGATCACACCCTGAAGCGCCTGCTGCTGGTTCGTGCCGGCGAGGCCGCGACCACCCCGGCCACCGCCCACCCGGACGTATCGTGTGACCAGGCGCTGGCGCTGATGGATGACCAGGATTCGCGCTATCTCACCATCATCGATGCCGACAACCGCGCCCTGGGTTATCTGACCCGCCGTGATGTGCGCGGCAACACCGGCGTGGCTGAGGACATGGTGCGTCCCTTCACCATGAATGCCGATCCGGACGAGAACCTGCGCGTGGTGCTGTCCAAGATGTACAAGCACAGCACCAGCTGGATGCCGGTCATCGCCAACGATGGCAGCTACGTGGGCGAAGTGACGCAGGATTCCATCGCCAGCTACCTGAGCTCCGGCAAGTCGCGCGGGATGGCGATGGCGGCTTGATGGCCCGATTGATGCGATTGCCGATGTGAAGCAAACGGCAAAAACGCAAGGCAGGACAGCAGGACAGCAAGACAGTAGTAAAGCAGAAGGGCAATGCGCAGGCATTGCCCTTTTTTATTGTGCCTGCTGCAGATCGTCGAGGAAGGCTTGCCGGCGCTCATTCTCGCTCAAGATGTGCGACTCCGACAATGCAGTCTGGCCTGCGGGATGCGGGCCGATGCGAAATGATTTACGCGGTTCGTCCTGACGACTCCATGCTGGAGATCAGCGAGGCCCCGCAGGAGGTCTTGTGGCCCTCGAAGGCGACGGCCTTGCCGTCGATCAGCACGTTGGGATCGCCTTCCACGATGACGCAATCGTGATGGCCGGAGATCGGGCAGCTGCAGTGATCGCCGACGCAGGCGACGGCGCGCCCCATGACGATGGATTTGTCTTGTCCGGTGACGACCTTGCCGCCGTGGCTGGTGGAATCGCCGAGACGAATGATGCCGCGCATGTCAGTGGTCCTTGTGGGGTGATGTCATTCAAAGGGGCTCCGGCCGCCGTGCGTCTTGGCCCACGTAGCCTTGGTCGTTTCATCCGGCGGGCTGACCATGATGATGCTGGCCATGCCGTTCGGGCGGCGGTTCACTGTCGCACTTGCACCGCCCTGGTGGTAGCTGGCGATCAGGCCGAGTCCGATCTGCACCATGGGTGAGCTGGTGCCGGTGTTGCCGATGCGTGCGCCGATGTCGTAGCCTTCCTTGACCTCGTCTGGATGCGGAGCGGAGGTGCCCATCTGCATCAGGGCCTGGTTCAGCGGGATGACCCATTGCTTGTTGCCAGTGGTGTCGTAGAAGACGCGTTTGGGTTCGGTGGCTTCAGGCA
>NZ_DBIC01000168.1:0-5290 GCF_002296545.1 Herbaspirillum sp. UBA812
GAAGGCGACGACCAGCAGGACCCGATCGCCGACGCCGCCCGCGCCATCCTGGACGGCCACATCGTGCTGAACCGCCAGTTGGCCGAGGCTGGCCACTATCCGGCCATCGATATCGAACAATCCATCAGCCGTGCCATGCACAGCATCACGGATGCCGACCATCAGCGGCGTTCGCGGCATCTGAAGCAATTGTATTCACGTTTCCAGCGCAACCGCGACCTCATCAGCGTCGGCGCGTACGCCGCCGGGAGCGACCCCGTGCTGGATGAAGCTATTGCCTTGTTGCCAAGAATGGAGTCCTTTTTGCAGCAGGGCATCCATGAGCAGGCCGATGTATCAGAGAGCTTGAGGCAACTTACCGCTCTATTCGGGTGATTGAGCGCGCATCCTCAAAAATATAATCAGAGTGATCATGGCTACTCCCTCCGCACTTGATACGCTGATTGAATTGGCGACCAAAGAAACCGACGAAGCGACCAAACGCCTCGGCCGGGCTATTCGCGTGAGTGAAGAAGCACAACAGAAGCTGGGTATCCTGCAGCAATACCGCGACGATTACGCTGCGCGCTTCCAGGAAACCCTGACCAATGGCCTGACCGCGCTGGCGTATCGCAACTTCCAGCTGTTCCTGGAAAAGATCGACAATGCCATCGATGGCCAGGTCAACGTGGTGCAAAGCAGCCAGCAGCGCGTGGCCGAAGCCCGTACCGCATGGCAGGCCTGCGAGCGCAAGCGCATGTCCTACGACACCTTGGCCACGCGGGCGCGCGACCAGGAAATGCGCAAGGAAAACAAGCGCGACCAGAAGTCCATGGACGAGCATGCCGCCCGCATCAGCTTCTACAAGCGCTGACCGCTGAAGCGGCCAGCCAGGCAAGACCGAACCGAACGCGCGCAAGTACAGAATCGCAACCAGCATCCAGAGCAGCAGACCGCATTTACCGACAGGCCACCATCATGAACACTTCCCTGCCGCTGTTGAACGTGATCACCGGCTCCCAGGCCGCCACGGGTTCGCGCTCGGGCAATCCTGCCGACAGCTTCTCGGCCGATGTGCCTTTCAACCAGGTCCTCAACAGCCAGGTCAGCACGCGCGTACAGGACAACCAGGCGCAGGCGCGCCAGGCCCAGCAGAATGCCGACACCCAGGCAGCCAATGCCCAGGCTGCCGCCAAGCAAGCCGCTACCAATCAGCAATCCCAGACTGCCGCCAACAATGCCAGCAAGAGCGCCGCCAACGATGGCAGCGACCAGAGCAGCCAGGTCAGCGACAAGGATGAAGACGAGGACAGCAGCGACACCGCCACCCAGGCCTCGGCCGAATTGCTTGCCCTGGTCGCCAACATCGCCCAGAACGCCGTCAAGCCGGCCGCCGATGGCAAGGCCAAGGGTGACGGCAGCGCAGCCGACCTGCTGGCCCAGGCCAAGCGCGGCAGCGGCAAGCTGTCCCTGAGCGACCAGCAGCAAGCGCTGGCGGACGACAAGCAAGGCAAGGTCGACCCGGCCGCCCTGCAGGATGCCCTGGCCGCCGCCAAGGGCAAGCAGGATGCCGCCGCCAGCGAACTGGCGCGCAAGAGCAATGCCGAGGCCAACCCGGCTCCGCAGGCGAGCAATGCGAAGGACGCCAAGCCCGCCATCGACCTGGGCGCTGCCGCCAAGGCCGAGCCCAAGGACGATGCCAGCGCCCTCACCGCCCGCGCCCAACTGAACAAGGCCACGCCCGAGCTCGCCGCTCCGGCCGCCAGGCAGGATGCCGCCCCGGCCGCGCCGACCCCGGTGGTGCTGCCGGCCATGCAGCAAGCCGCTGTCGCCAGCCAGCCGCAGGCCGTGTTCGCCCCGGCCTACAGCGACAAGATCCAGTCCAACGTCGGCAGTGCCGGCTGGAATCAGGCCCTGGGCACCAAGATCACCTGGATGGCCACGGCGGGCATGCAAAGCGCCTCGCTGAGCCTGAATCCGCCCGACCTCGGCCCGATGCAGGTGGTGCTGAACGTGCACAACCAGCAAGCCGACGCCACCTTCATCACCGCCCAGCCCGAAGTGAAGCAGGCGCTGGAAGCGGCCATGCCCAAGCTGCGTGAAATGATGGACCAGGCCGGCATCCAGCTCGGCCAGGCCAATGTCCAGACCGGCATGCCCAATCAGCAGCAAGGTGCCGGCAACGGTCAGCAGCAGGCGCGCAGCGGTTCTTCCGGCAGCTTCGGCAAGGAGCAGGAGGCCGATGTGGCCGTCAACGGCACGGCCACCGCGACGGCGACCACCAGCGGACTGGGCCTGGTCGACACCTTCGCATAAGCGGCCGACCCCGAAACCTTAAAAAACAAGCAATTTTCGTCTGCGCAAGACTCAACAATGTGATTTGCCTGCCGATAAGCAGATAACCTCGCATACCGCGCTGACGAACTGAAAGGAACAGTAGATGGCAACAAAAGGAAAAGCCCCGGCCAAGGGAGCTGAAGCAGAAGCAGCACCGGCAAAATCCAGCAAGAAGATGCTGTTCATCATTGTGGGCGCAGTGCTGGTGCTGGTCATTGGCGGTGCCGCTGCATTCTTCATGATGGGTGGCAAGGGCAAGAAGGGTGATGATCACGCTGAGGAGAAGGTCGAAGCCAAGACGCCGACCTTCGTGGTGATCGAACCCTTCGTGGTGAACCTGCAGCAGGAAACCGGAGATCAGTACCTGCAAGTGGCAATGACCCTGCAAGTGCCGGACGGCCAGACCGCTGAAGCCCTCAAACTGTACATGCCGCAAGTGCGCAGCCGCCTGCTGATGGTGCTGTCCAGCAAGAAGGCCTCGGAGCTGCTCACCAGCGAAGGCAAGCGACGTCTGACCGACGAGATCATCGACCAATTGGGCGAACCGTTCTCGGGCAAGGGCAAGGGACCGCAGATCACCGACGTGTTCTACACCTCGTTCGTGATCCAACAGCAGTAACACCGTATCGAAGTCAGAGATCGTCGACCATGGCCGAGCATTTTCTATCACAGGAAGAAGTCGATGCCCTTTTGAAGGGCGTGACGGGAGATGAAGACGAAGAAAAAATCGTCGAAGAAGCTCCTGGTACGGTACGTACCTACAACCTGGCCACGCAGGAACGCATCGTGCGCGGGCGCATGCCCACGCTGGAAATCATCAACGAGCGTTTCGCGCGTCTGTTCCGCATCGGCTTGTTCAACTTCATTCACCGTACCGCCGAAATCTCGGTCGGTCCGGTGAAGGTGTCCAAGTACAGTGAATTCATCCGCAACCTGGTGGTGCCAACCAACCTGAACCTGGTGCACATCAAGCCCTTCCGTGGCATCGGGCTGGTGGTGTTCGACCCGCAGTTCGTGTTCATGCTGGTGGACAACATGTTCGGCGGCGATGGCCGCTTCCACACCCGCATCGAAGGCCGCGAATTCACACCCACCGAGCAGCGCATCATCATGCGCGTGCTGGAGATCACCTTCGAGACCTACGCCAAGTCGTGGGAACCGATCTATCCGATCGAATTCGAGTTCATTCGCTCGGAAATGAATACGCAGTTCGCCAACATCGCCACGCCCAACGAAGTGGTGGTTTCGACCACCTTCACCGTCGAGCTGGGACCGGTGTCGGGCGAGATCCACATCTGCACGCCCTACTCGATGATCGAGCCGGTGCGTGACCGCCTCACCAGCAGCATGCAGGGCGAAGCGCTGGAAGTGGACAAGCGCTGGATCCGCCTGATGAAACAGCAGATCCAGACCGCCGAGGTCGAACTGATCGTCAATTTCGGCACCGCCCGAGTCAATTTCACCGATCTGCTGCACATGCAGGTCGGCGACGTCATTCCGCTGCAGACCAATACGACCGTCGAGGCACAGGTTGACGGCGTACCGGTGATGGAATGCAGCTACGGCCAGTCCAATGGCCAATACGCGTTGCGCGTTGAAAAACTGCTGTCCATCACCCATCAAGAAACACCGGAAAGCTTTCAAGGAGATTAGTAATGGCTGATGAGAACGTAGCAGGCGCAGGCGCAGCGGAAGACGATCCGTGGGGCGCGGCCATGGCCGAGCAAACCGAGGCTGAAGAGGCGCAGAAAAAAGGCGAGATGGAAGACGAGAAAGGTATCAGCGCGGCTCCCGCGATGGCCACCGTCTTCAAGGACCTGAGCGCCGCCGATATCAAGACCAACACTCCCAACGATATCGACTTTATCCTCGACATCCCGGTGCAGCTGACCGTGGAACTGGGCCGCACCAAGATCGCCATCAAGAACCTGCTGCAACTGGCGCAAGGCTCGGTGGTGGAACTGGACGGCATGGCCGGTGAACCGATGGATGTGCTGGTCAACGGCTGCCTGATCGCACAAGGCGAAGTGGTGGTGGTCAATGACAAGTTCGGTATCCGCCTGACCGACATCATCACGCCGGCAGAACGCATCCGCAAGCTCAACCGCTGAGCGGGATGGCTTGAGTTTGATGACACGTTTTTACGCAGCATCGATGTGGCAGGGCCTGCGCCGGATCCGTCCGGCGCCGATGTCGGCCCTGGTCTTCCTGGGGGGCAGCCTGGTGGCCGCCGCCCACGCCTGGGCCGACAATGCGCCCGCCGCAGCTCCGGCTGCAGCCGCGCCAGTGGCCACCGGCGCTTCCCTTCCCTCTTCCTCCGGCAGTGTGTTCACCATGCTCTTCGGACTGGTGGCGGTGCTGGCCGTCATGGCCGCCGTCGCCTGGCTGTTCAAGCGCATGGGCCTGGCCAACAGCCTGGGCGGCAATGCCGTGGCCAAGGTGGTCGGGGGCGTATCGGTCGGCACGCGCGAACGGGTGATGGTGGTCGAAGTGGGTGACCAGTGGATCGTGGTCGGCGTCGCTCCCGGCCGGGTCAATGCCCTGGCCACCCTGCCGCGCCAGGAAGGCGTCGCCGCCCAACCCGCCAGCGCCGGACCGGCCTTCGCCAGCTGGCTCAAGCACACCATGGACAAACGAAATGGCGGTGCCGGCAACGGCGGCCGTCCGGGTAATGATGGCAGCACATCCTAAGCCGCAAGGCCTTCTCTCTTTCCTGCTCCGCCGGAGCGGCGCGCTGCTGCGCAGCCGCTACTGGTGGATGGCGCTGCTGTGCCTGCCGCTGGCCGCTTCGGCCCAGCAAGGCCTGCCCGCGCTCAACAGCATGCCCGCCCCGGGCGGCGGCACGAATTATTCGCTGCCGATCCAGACCATGCTGTTCCTCACCTCGCTGTCGTTCATACCGGCGGCGTTGCTGATGATGACCTGTTTCACCCGCATCGTGATCGTGCTGTCGCTGCTGCGCCAGGCGCTGGGC
>NZ_DBIC01000168.1:5589-6449 GCF_002296545.1 Herbaspirillum sp. UBA812
TCGCTGCTGCGCCAGGCGCTGGGCACGCAGTCCACGCCACCCACGCAGGTGCTGGTCGGCCTGTCGCTGTTTTTGACCTTCTTCGTCATGAGTCCGGTGTTCGACCGCATCTATACCGAGGCCTATCAGCCCTTCGCGGAAAACAAGATCCAGATGATGGAAGCCCTGGACAAGGGGGCCGCGCCGCTCAAGGAATTCATGCTCAAGCAGACCCGCCAGGCCGACCTGGCGCTGTATGTGAAGCTGTCGCGCGGTCCGGCCCTGCAAGGTCCGGAGGATGTGCCGTTGCGCCTGCTGGTCCCGGCCTTCGTCACCAGTGAACTGAAGACCTCTTTCCAGATCGGCTTTGCCATCTTCATCCCCTTCCTGATCATCGACATGGTGGTGGCCAGCATCCTGATGTCGATGGGCATGATGATGATGTCTCCGGCCATCGTCTCGCTGCCCTTCAAGCTGATGCTGTTCGTGCTGGTGGATGGCTGGCAGCTGCTGATCGGCTCCCTGGCCCAGAGTTTCTACTAGCCCAAGGCAAGGATACGTATGACACCCGAAAGCGTCATGACCATGGGCCGCCAGGCCATGGAAGTCACTCTCCTGATCGCCGCCCCGATGCTGATCACGGCCCTGCTCATCGGGCTGCTGGTAAGCATCTTCCAGGCCGCGACCCAGATCAACGAACAGACCCTGGCCTTCATTCCCAAGCTGGTGGGCGTGTTCCTGGCACTGATCATCGCCGGCCCGTGGATGCTGACCATCATCCTCGACTACATGCACACCATGTTCAGCGGGATTCCCGCCATGGTCCAGTAGGCCGGTCCGCCGGGCAGGCCCGGCGGCTCCTGATCCATGCTCACCTTCAC
>NZ_DBIC01000388.1:0-759 GCF_002296545.1 Herbaspirillum sp. UBA812
GGTCACCAGCGCAGCGGGCAGGGCGCCATAGGACAGGCGGCGCACCACATCCCAGCGCACCGTACCCTTGAATCGGTGGGCCAGGGTGCCGGCGGTCTTGGTCGCGGAGGCAAAGGCCAGGTCGGTGCCCACGGCCACCGAAGGATGAATGCCGAACAGCAAGGTCAACAGCGGTGTCATGAGCGAGCCGCCACCGACCCCGGTCAGTCCGACCAGCAGTCCTACGGCAAATCCGCTTACTACATAAGAAACAGTCATAACACCTCGCCCATTAGTCTGCGAATCGTAATAAACTTATGTTTCAAACCAAACTACATAGTATTTATTTGCTTATATACGCCTTTGGCATATGGAAATGCGCCAAACGAGGCAGGTAAGGCCGGTGAGGCCAGCAAGGCAGGCGCGGTGCGCCGCCATACCAGGTAGAAGCGAAGGAATTCCCTCATGAATCTTCATCAATTCCGTTTCGTTCGTGAAGCGGTAAGGCAGAACTTCAACCTCACGGAGGCCGCCAAGGCCCTGTACACCTCGCAGCCGGGGGTCTCCAAGGCCATCATCGAGCTGGAGGAGGAGCTGGGCGTGGACATCTTCACGCGCCACGGCAAGCGTATTCGCGGCCTGACCGAGCCGGGCCGCGCGGTGCTGCGCTCGGTCGAGCTGATCATGCAGGAAGTGGATGGCCTCAAACGTATCGGCAAGGAATTCGCCGCCCATGACAGCGGCAGTTTCACCATCGCCACCACCCACACCCAGGCGCGC
>NZ_DBIC01000388.1:1051-5943 GCF_002296545.1 Herbaspirillum sp. UBA812
GCCACCACCCACACCCAGGCGCGCTATGCGCTGCCCAAGGTGGTGCAGGCCTTCACCCAGAAGTATCCGAAAGTGCATCTTTCCTTGCTGCAGGGCAACCCCAAGCAAATCACCGAGATGGTGCGCAACGACCAGGCGGACATTGCCATCGCTACTGAAGCGCTGGCTTCAGGCGAGGGCCTGGTCTCGCTGCCTTGTTATCAGTGGGAGCACGTGGTGGTGGTTCCGCCGGATCACCCCTTGCTGCAGTCCAGAAGCCTGACCCTGGAAGAGATTGCCGGCAATCCCCTGATTACCTACGATTCCGCCTTCAGCGGCCGCAGCAAGATCGACCATGCCTTCTCGCTGCGCCAGTTGAAGCCTGACGTGGTGCTGGAAGCCATCGATGCCGACGTCATCAAGACCTACGTGGAGCTGGGCATGGGTGTGGGCATCATCGCCGGCATCGCCTTCGATGCCGAGCGCGACCGTGGCCTGCGGGCCATTCCGGCTGGCCACCTGTTCGGCACCAATGTCTCGCGCGTGGCCTTGAAGCAAGGCGCGTATTTGCGGGGATATGTCTATACCTTCATCGAATTGCTGGCCCCGACCCTCAATCGCAAGCTGATTGCGCAGGTCATGGAAGGCGAGAAGGACATGTATGAACTTTAAGGCGTAAGGCCCGGCGCCGGGCAGTGCGCCAGGCCTGAAACAAAACGGCCGGATCCTTGCAGATCCGGCCGTTTGCGTTTGCAGCGCTTGGCGGCAATCTTATGCCACCGCCGTGCGCTCCAGGTCGCGGCAGCCATCCAGCAGGAAGGACAGGCCCACCACCAGCACCAGTTCACCTTCGGCCGAACGGGCCGTACCGGTGATGCCGGCAGTGTGGATCGCGGTCAGCGGCTTGATCACGAGATCGGCCGTGCCTTCCACCGATTCCACGCCCAGGATGTAGGGGTGGGGAACCGCCATGACGATACCCACTCGCTCATTGCCCGGCTCGTAGCCCAGCACGCCGGCCAGCGAATTGACCGGCAGCGGACGGCCCTGGTCGCGCAGCACCGGGGCGCCACCGACTTCGTCGAAGGTTTCCGGCAGCTCGACCACGCGCTCCACCACCGCCATCGGCAGGGCCAGCGGAGCACCGGCGCAGCGCACCAGCATGGTCGGGATGATCGACAGTTCGATGGGCAGGCGGATCGAGAACTTGGTGCCCTTGCCGATGGTGGATTCGATGCGGATGGTGCCGCGATGCTTTTCCACCGCCGTCTTGACCACGTCCATGCCCACGCCGCGTCCGGAGACGCTGGAGGCCACTTCCTTGGTCGAGAAACCGGGCAGGAACACCAGCTGCAAGGCTTCGTCGGAGGTCAGCGCCTGGTGTTCGTTGATCAGGCCCTTGGCCAGCGCCTTGTTGCGCAGCATGTCCGGGTCCATGCCCTTGCCGTCATCGAAGACTTCGATCATGACGCTGCTGCCGGCCTGCCAGGCGTTGAGCGAGATGGTCGCCTTGTTGGGCTTGCCGGCGGCGGCGCGGTCCACTTCGATACCGTGGTCCAGCGAGTTGCGCAGCATGTGCACCAGCGGGTCGTAGAGGCTGTCCACCACCACGCGGTCGACTTCGGTTTCGGCACCGGTGATGACCAGGTCCACGTCCTTGCCCAGGTCCTTGGCCAGTTCGCGCACCAGTCGGGGGAACTTCTGGAACAGGCGGCCGACCGGCTGCATGCGCGTGGACAGCGTGGCACGTTGCAGTTCGCTGGAGTAACGCGAGGCGCGGCCCAGGGTTTCGGCCAGGGTCGACATGAGCGCCGCAGCGGTCCCTTCGAACTTGAACTGCTGCAGCTTTTCCAGCAGCACGGCAGCCTGGTTGGCGGCCTGCACCGATTCTCCAGCCACTTCCAGCAGGGCGTCCAGCTTGACGGCATCGATACGGATGCTTTCTTCCTTGGCTCCGCCAGGGGAATCGGTGGCGCGACGATTCTGCTGCGCCGGGGCGGCCGCCTTGGGCTCGCCATCGGCGGCGGGTGCGGCTGCAGCGGCAGCCACGGGTGCCGCTGCAGCGGCCGCCACCGGGGCCGCCTCGGCGCTACCCTCCGCGACCGGCGCGGCAGCCGCACCGGGCACCACGGCCTGGTAGAGGGCGGGCCAGTCCAGTTCGCCATTTTTCATCACGCTGGCACTGCCATCGACGCTGGCGGCGGCGACCGGGGCGGCAGCCGCGGGCGCAGCCACCGGTGCTGCGGCTGCCGGAGCAGGCGCTGCTGCAGCCGGGGCTGGAGCCGGAGCGGATTCGCTCTTGCCTTCGATGGCCTGGGTCAGGATGTCCTTCAGTTCGGCGGGCATCGAGGCCAGGCTGTCGGGTGCGGCACCGTTGGACAATTCGGTCAACTGGTCGGCCACGAAGCCGCTGGCTTGCAGCGCCGCCTCGATGGCCAGCGGCGTAACCGGGGCTTTGCCGGTGCGCAGCGCATCGAACAGGTTTTCGGTCAGGTGGCAGGCCGACACCATGGCCGGCAGGTTCACGAACCCGGCGCCACCCTTGATGGTGTGGAATGCGCGGAAGACCGCGTTGAGGATTTCAAGGTCATCAGGATGTCGTTCCAGCGTCAGCAGGTGCTCTTCCACGTTGGTGGCGAGATCCAACGCTTCAACGACAAAATCCTTGAGCATTTCGTCATCCATTAGAACCCCAGGCTATCGAGTAAGTCGTCCACGTCGTCCTGCGCCATGGCGGTGCCTCCCACGGAGGGGCCATTCATCAGGGTTGCCGGTTTGTCTGCATCGATCTGCGCCTTGACTTCCGGCGGCGCGTTGTCGCGCAGCAATTGCGCCAGTTCGCGCTCGGCGGCGGCGGTGATGCCCACGATCTTCTTGATCAGCTGGCCGGTGATGTCCTGGAAGTCCTGGGCCATCATGATTTCCAGCATGCGCGCCTTTTCCGCCTCGGTCGATTCCATCACCGAATTGGAGAACTTCTGCGAGTCGCCCGCGAGTGCCTTGAATTCCTCGATGTTCATCTGGCCGGCATACAGCTTGGTCCAGCGCGCGTTGATGTCCTTGGCTTGCTCCTGCAGGCGGTCCTGGGCCGGCATGCCGGAGTCCAATGCATTGAGCACCTTGTTGGCGGCCTGCTCGGTGAGGGTGGCGATGTGTTCCAGACGGCTCTGGGCGTCGCCGATCTGCTCGGCCACGTCGGTCAGCGAACGGTCGTAGCCGAGTTCGCGCATGGAGTCGTGCAGCAGGCGCACGATACCGCCCAGGCGTTCGTACATGGGCTTGTCGCTCTGGTCCTCCTGTTCGCCTGCAGCCGCTTCTTCGGTGCCGGCGGCGGCGGGGGCGGCGGCAGCGGTAGCCGGTTCGGCAGTCATGCCCGGTAGCGTCTGCGAGGAAATTTCGTCAAACAATGCTTCCAGATCAACGTCGTCGCTCATGATTACTGATTCTCCCAACAAAGGTGTGCGCTCGTCGGCGCACTGCTGTGCAAAGTTGCCCGTAGGCGGATCTAATGCGTCGTTCCGGGAGGCACAGCCACTACCACCGCCCCGATATCAGACAGATATCGGCAGCCAGAGGCAGTCTCTGAAGGCCCGCAGACCACGACAACGTTCAGGATGACAGTGAGGCCGGCCGACCCCGCAAGGGTCCGCCGGTCGACGATGCCATGGCGCCGAGTATAGGACCGCTTGGCGTGATCTCATCGGCCAAACAGCGAGTGAAATCCCCCATTTGTTTCAATTTTTCGGCCCCACCACAAAAAATTGGCAAGAACCGCGATTCAAATGTTTTTTGATAGAAAAATCGAATTTTTTCTATATATCACTGCTGAGGATGGATTTTATCCGGCTTTTTCCTGAAAGCAATTGCGGCTGTCCCGCTTGTGCTGATTTACATCACCTGGGTGCTGCGGCTTGTGGCGTGTACGCTGCACGCCTACAATGGCGCGGTTTTGGTGCCCGTCGGCGTGTCCTCGCCGGCAGTTAAACGGGAAACACGCGCCAGGCCGCCTGCAGCCAGCAGGGCGGTCAGCCAAGGTGTACTGCCCCCGCAACGGTAACCAGGTGCCGGCGACGATGTGACGATGCGTTGCGTCTCGCCGGCGAGACCTCTTCCACGCCACTGTGTTTTTGCGCGAACGTTCACTTCGCCACATGGGAAGGCCGATGGTCATGCCTGCAGTCCGGAGACCGGCCAGAACAGGAGGAGCCCGCACAACCAATACTGGTGCGGTTTTCCGTTGATTGCGGCCCGCGGGGAGGCTGGCTGCACAGATTCTTGACCTGATTTTTCATGCATATCGCTTATTTCCAGGCCCGCTGTGGCGGTCCTCGCCCCCGTATTGCCCTGCGCACTGCCAGTGCGCTGATTCTTTCAGCTTTCGCTGCGTCGACCCACGCCGCCGATACCAGCCAGCCGCTGTCGGCGGTAGTGGTCTCGGCCTCACGCTTCCCCAATGATCCGGCATTCCCGCCGGTCGCTGCCACCGTCATCACCGCCGAGCAGATCCGCGAAGCCGGCATCGACAACGCCAACGAAGCCATCCGCAAGCTGGGCGGCGTCTACGGGCGCCAGAGCCTGTCCGGCCCGCGCGACTTCCCGCTGGACCTGCGCGGCTTCGGCACCAATGGCGACCAGAACATGGTGGTGCTGGTCGATGGCGTGCGTATTTCCGAGAATGAACTGGCCACGCCACTGCTGTCGGCGATCCCCATCGAGACCATCGAGCGCATCGAGATCGTGCGCGGCGGCAGCAGCGTGCTGTATGGCAGCGGCGCTACCGGCGGCACCATCCAGATCATCACGCGCCGCCCGCAGGCCAATACCGTGCGCGGAACCGTGATCGGCGAAGTCGGCAGCAACGGTCAGCGCGCCGGCCGGGCAGCGGTTTCGCGCGGCTGGGACAACATGTCCAT
>NZ_DBIC01000230.1:0-7039 GCF_002296545.1 Herbaspirillum sp. UBA812
CCTCTGCGCGCGCGGGAGGGGGATATCACGGTGCTCGCGGACCATTTCGGGCGGCGCATGGCGGCCGAGCGGGACTGGCCGCAATGGCCGGGCTTTACCGCCGCCTGCGCGGCCGAACTGGAAGGCTATGGCTGGCCGGGCAATGTGCGCGAATTGCGCAATTTCGCCGACCGCTGGGTGTTGGGTGTGGAGCAGATTGCTACCGCTGGTGTGCTGCCGTCGCCGGCGCTATCGTTGCCGGAGCAGGTAGAGCAGTTCGAGGCCGGGCTGATCGCCGCCGCGCTCAAGGACAGCGAGGGCAGCGTGGCGCAGGCGGCCGAGCGGCTGGGCATTCCGAAGAAGACGCTCTACGACAAGATCCGCAAATATCAGCTGGCCGGGTCTTGATCGTCCTGTGAGCAGGTAAAGAAACGCCGCTGCGGTGAGGATCCGCAGCGGCGTTGTGCTGTTCAGCAGAGCTTGCGACGCAAGCATTGCGAGCAGGGTCCTGCTCAGTCCTTCTGGTATTGCGGCGAACGCGGACCATACAGCAGGCCGTTGTTGCCACCGGCACGCAGCAGGCGGTTGCTGGTCACGCTGGCCATCTTGTAGCTGGCGTCGGTGGTGGTGCTGATGATCTGGTTGACCACGGCCGAGAGCAGTACACCCAGCAGACCATTGTTCTGGTTCTGACGACCTTCCGCGCTGGAGGCGCTGGCCGAACCCTGCCACAGGGTCTTGCCGGAACGCAGGTCGACCAGCTTGGCGTCAGCCGACACCACCGTATCGCTCTGCACCACCTTGTAGGAGGTGCCATAGTCGGTGATGTTGATGTAGAGCCCGGCGTCGGCGCCGAAGATCTCACGCAGCTTCTTGACCGGCACCTCGTGAATGTCGGCCGCGTTGGCCAGGCCGTTCTGCTTGAAGGTCTCGCTGGCCAGCGACACCGGGAGCACGTAGTAGCCCGATTCGGCCAGCGGCTGGGTGGCCTGCGCCAGCATGCCGTAAGGGGCGATGACTTCGGAAGAACTGTTCATCGGCGGCAATACCAGGATCGAGGCCGGACGCGCCGCCTTGAACTCGGCATAGTCATAAGGCTTTTGCTTGGTGGCGCAACCCGAAGCCAGCAGCGCCAGCAGTACGGCGCCAAGCGCCTTGAATTTGTTCAGCATCATTTGCTCAATCCCTTCTTGTAGTTGCGCATCAGGAAGTCCATGTATGGCGCCGATTCCGGGAACAGCGTCTTCTCGGTCTGCAGCTCCTGGATCAGCTGGTCTTCCTTGCCGATGGAGGCGTACAGCATGCCCAGGTGGGCGTGGTAGCCGGGGGGCACGGCGTCGTTGTTGGCGCGCATCTTCTGCAGGTTCTCTTCAAGTGCGGCGATTTCGGCGGCATTGCCGTTGCCTTCGGTCTTGAAGTGTTCGTACAGCTGGTCCTGGTAATTACCCCAGCCATAGAGGGATTTCTGCTGGTGATTGGCGCAGCCGGAGAGGGCCATCGCCAGGCCGAGGGCGAACCCGGCAGCGAGTTTCTTGTTCATCATGGTCGGTCTCTTGCGTTCGTGGGAGGGGCTCAGGGCTTCCATGCGCCGGAATCGATACCGGTCACCAGGTTCTGCACCGCTTCGCGGATGGCCAGGTCAAGCACCTTGCCATTGAGCGTGGAGTCGTAGCTGGCGGTGCCGCCGAAACCGACGATCTCGCGGTTGTCCAGGCTGTATTCGCCTGCGCCTTGCGCCGAGTACACCACCTGCGAGGTGTTCACGTCCACGATGTTCAGGGCGACCTTGGCATAGGCCACCTGCGACTTGCCACGGCCAAGGATGCCGAACAGCTGGCGGTCGCCGGTTTCCTTGCGGCCGAACTCGGTGACGTCACCGGTGACCACATAGTTGGCACCCTTGAGGGTTTGCGTCTGCTTGTTCAGCTTGGCTTCCTGCGCCAGCTCGCCCATGTTGTCACGGTCCATCACGGAGAAGCGGTTGCTCTGCTGCAGATGGGTGATCAGGATGGTCTTGGCCTGGCCGCCCAGACGGTCCACGCCATCCGAGAAGATGCCGCGCAGATAGCTGGAACGGTTGTCGAACTTGCCGACGGCGATCGGGCTGCGCGCTCCCTGGTAGGCCTGTTGCGCGCTGGCCACCTGGGCCACCGGCAGACTGCGTGAATTCTCCGTGGCGCAACCCCCCAGCGCCGTCACCATGGCAACTGCCGCCACGGTCGTGACATACCTGCTAAACATAGTCTTTTCCCCGAATTGTTGATGTCGACAAGGGCAGCCCGACTGCCCTTCGATTCATGTTGATGCTCTCGAAAGTGTCGCACCTTGCGTGCGGGCAAGTTTCGAGGCGGCAATTTTATCAGCAGGCAAGAGGAAAAGATGTAGAAAAATCGCTATTTCTTGATGAAATTTAACGGAAAAGCAGATCCCTTATCATGCTGATCACGGTCCGTGCGGGCCCGCATGATGGCGGGTGATATCATCCGCCTCACGCGGACGCTTGGCGTCCATCTTCATCAAGAATCAAGGCTATTCCCCACATGCGCGACATCATCAATGGCTTCCTGCGTTTCCAGCAGGATGTCTTCCCTTCCCGCAAAGAACTGTTCAAGAGCCTGGCCAATGGCCAGACGCCCACCACCCTGTTCATTTCCTGTTCCGACAGTCGCATGGTGCCCGAGCTGGTGACCCAGCGCGAACCGGGCGACCTGTTCGTCATCCGCAATGCCGGCAATATCGTGCCGTCCTTCGGTCCTGAGCCGGGCGGCGTGAGCGCCACGGTGGAATACGCGGTGGCCCAGCTGAAGGTGTCGGACATCGTCATCTGCGGCCACTCCGATTGCGGCGCCATGACGGCCGTGGCTACCTGCGCCTGCCTGGACCACATGCCGGCCGTGCGCAACTGGCTGCATCACACCGATGCCGCCCGGATGATCAACGAGTCGCGCCACCACGAAACCGAAAAGGACCGCATCGACGGCATGGTGCGCGAGAACGTGATTGCGCAACTGAACAACATCCGCACCCATCCCTCGGTGGCCGTGGCGCTGGCACAGGGCCGGCTGGGGCTGCATGGCTGGGTCTACGACATCGAGAGCGGGTCCATCCTGGCGCACGATACGGCGACCAATACCTTCGTGCCGCTGGCCCAGCATCCGGCAGCCAGCAGCAACGACTGACCTGCCTTGAGAAAGGCGCTGGTCAGAGGTTGAGCATCTTCATGCTGGCTTCGGTATAGCGCTCCCCGGCGGCTGCCCCGCGCGGGAAGACGGCCTCCAGCGCCATCAGGTCCTGCGCAGAAAGCTTCACCGAGAACGCGCCCGCGTTCTCTTCCAGATAGCGTCGGCGTTTGGTGCCGGGGATCGGCACGATGTGCGGGTCCTGGGCCATCACCCAGGCCAGGGCCAGCTGGCTCGGCGTACAGCCATGCTGGGCTGCCATTTCCTTCACTTGCTCCACCAGCCGCAGGTTGCGGGCGAAATTCTCGCCCTGGAAGCGCGGATTGGTGCGGCGGAAATCATCCTCGGCCAGATCCTCGAAGCGTTGCAGCGCGCCCGTCAGGAAGCCCCGTCCCAGCGGGCTGTAGGCCACGAAGCCGATGCCCAGAGCGCGGCAGGTGGCCAGCACCTCGGTTTCCGGATCGCGCGTCCACAAGGAATATTCGCTTTGCAGCGCCGTCACCGGATGCACCCGGTGCGCGCGCTCAAGTGTGGCCGACGAGGCTTCGGACAAGCCGATGTAGCGGATCTTGCCGGCCTGTACCAGGTCGGCCAGCACGCCCATGGTGGCTTCGATGGGCGTGTTCGGATCCATGCGGTGCTGGTAGTAGAGATCGATGGTCTCGATGCCCAGGCGCTTGAGGCTGCCTTCCACCGCCTGGCGGATATAGGCCGGACTGCCGTCGACGCCGCGCGCGGAGGGATTGGCCGGATCGCGCCGGATGCCGAACTTGGTCGCGATGAAGAACTTGTCGCGACGGCCTTGGAGGGCGCGGCCGATCAGTTCTTCATTGGTGTAGGGGCCGTACATGTCGGCCGTGTCGAGCAGGTTGATGCCCAGCTCCAGGGCGCGGTCGATGGTGGCCAGCGATTCGGCGTCGTCGCGCTGCGCATAGAAATCGCTCATGCCCATGCAGCCCAGGCCGATGGCCGAGACCAGCGGGCCGTTGCTGCCCAGGCGGCGGGTGCCGACGTGCGAATCCGGTTGCAGGTGAGAGGTGAGGGGTTCGGTCATGGTGCCATCCTTTCGGGGTGAGGAGCGTCGGCCTTGCTGCTGGGGAGTGCGCGGGCAGGTTCAGCACGGGCGTCTTGCTCCAGTTCGTCGTACAGGACCAGCTTGCGCTGCAGGACGGCCAGGTTCTCCTGCAGCTCGGCCAGGGTGTGTTGGACGCAAAGCGTATGCGCCTGCAGCATGGCTTTGCGTTCTCTGACGCTTTCCAGGGTATTACCCTCGCGGCGCAGCTCGGCGTAGCGCAGCATGGCGCGCACCGGCAGACCTGTCGCCTTGAGCTTCTTCAGGAAATCGATCCAGTTCAGGTCTTCCTGGGTGTAGCGGCGATGGCGGTTGTCGCGCCGTTCCACCGGATCGAGCAGGCCGATGCGTTCGTAGTAACGCAGGGTATGCACCGACAGGCCGGTGGCGTCGGCCGCTTGGGCAATGGTCAGGGAAGTCGTCATGGCAGCCAGTCTAGAAGTTGGAGTGCGCTCTAAGTCAAGCGCTGCCTGCCATTATCGGCATTCAGGTCGGAGTGCGCTGGTGGCGGCGAGTTCACCGCCGCGCTTGCTGGTTGTCACACGCAGAAGTCGAATGTTTCGCACAGGAGACTGCTCAGTCCTTCACGCAGCAGATGAAAGCGAAAGAGCTTGTGAGGGTGTTGCGGCAGGACCGCGTCGGCGAAGGGTTTTGCCAGGGCTAGCCCAGCATCGCTGTTAGTGAATATCACGAAGCCATCTCCGTGGATGCTCGAAGCCATCGCGAAAGCCCGGTAGCCAGGGTTGTTGCCCCAATGCCATATCACGGTCTCGTCCTCTCTGCGTTCCAGCCCCCAGCCCAGGCCCCAGTTCAGGTTCAGCTTCGGATTGACCGGTACGGGTGAGTCGGTGATCTGCTTGAGAGTGCGTTCATCGTTGAGGAGGGTGGCGAGAAATAGCCCGTAGTCTCCTGCGCTCGTATAAAGGCTGAAAGCGGCCACGGGGGTCTTGAACGGGAAGGGGCGCACAACCACCCCGTCGTTGGTTGCGCCAGCGATGATCTGGGCTTCCAGTCTCGATTCGCGCACGAAGGCGCTGTTCTTCATTCCCAATGGCTGGAAGACCTGGCGGTGCATGAATGTGTTGAGATTTTCACCGGTCACCGCCTCGACTGCACGCTGAAGCAGAACATAGCCCTCACCGGAGTATTGCCACTTCTCACCTGGCGGCTGCTCGAAGATCAGCGCTCCATCCGCCCAATTGGGCAGACCGCTGGTGTGGTTCAAGGCCATGCGCACTGTGATGTCCCGGAGGCGAGGATCGGTCACCCGTTCGGTCTTGGACGTTTCTCTGTAGGGTTGAGCCTGGTGCAGGTATCCCTCTGGAAGGTACTGCAGCACTGGGGCGTCCAGATCCATCTTCCCCGTCTGCACGAGCTTGAGCACGGCATAGGCGAACACGGGTTTGCTCAAGGAGGCCGCTTCAAAAATGCTGTCCTGAGTCAGGAGCGAAGTGTATGTGCAGCCTGGTGCCACGTCGACCGAATGGAGTTGGCGGTGTCTGATGATCGCTGCCGTGGCACACACGCCGTATCGGCTTGCGGTTTGCTGCAGCGCTGCCTGCGGCGATGGGACCTGCGGGGATGTCCTGTCGCCATGCATTGAGGCGCAGCCCCCGGCCAGTGCGGCCGCGAAGCCCCACAGACCGACCAAGGCTGCTTTATGGAGTGGATATCCGGACATGGATGAGTGATTCATTACCTAGTCTCTGTTGTGTGTGCAAGCGCTCGGTAATGCGCTGCAACGGTGATGTTTTCTTCTTGCGCCAGGGTTGTCGTCGTCGAGCTTCGGGCCGCAAATATGCCGTTGATAGCAGTTGCACGCCAACCATTACCTCAAAGGAAACCCTTTCCTCAAAGATTTTTGATGAAGACATCGAAAAGTGAGTGTTCTTCTTTGACGCACCAGTTCACTTTGCTAGGTTTCGCCCTGCGGTTTGGTTGTGCTTGTTGAAGCGCAGATCAGGCGCAGACGAGCCTTCAGCGAACCAGAGTTGCTCGCCTGGATTGATGACGCGTTTCTTGAAAAGATCAACAGGTGCGGCCGGTTTGAGCCCCCATTGCGGCCGGACTTCCCGGTGATCGACATCTACCCCTGCGAGCCGGACATTGCCCGCGACTCTTCTATGTCAACCTGTCAGCCGAAAAAATCGAAAGGACAGTACCTGATGCTGTTCGCTTTGGTGAGCCTGCTCCATCTTGCGCTACTTTGGTGGCTGACGCATGCCGCTGAGCCACGCGGTCGCGCGGTCAGTATTGGGCAAACATCCGGGGCGATCAGCGCTATGCTGGTGCCGCTGCAAAGCGCGAACCCAGCCGTTCCAGCGCTTAGAGCGTCAACGAAAAACTCAGCAGGCCATGGAGGGCGAGCGCCAGAAACAGTGATTCCGGCGAGGCCTGCCTCGCTATCGCCGATGACCGCGAGGGCTGCCCGACGACGGCCAGCGACCACGCAGGGTGAATGGCAGCACGATGCATCGAAGCAGGCGCTCGATGGTACGCAGGACTCGTACTCATCCCCATCCTCCAGCCTGCCCCTATTGATCCTTCCGGACTATTCCAGAGACACTCGGCCACGGCAAAAGAGCAATGCGGAGATGGCCAGCGAGCAAGTAAACCCCGGAGGGGCACGTAACCGCCTGGCCGAGGGCATCAAGCAAGCTGCTGTTCCGGATTGCGCCAGTGGCGGCGGCTTGCTCGGGCTGCCCGTCATCATTTACAAAGCCGTCAACGACAAGTGCAGATAGGTGAGGCGTGGGCGCAGGCAGCACCATATTGATTGATCTGTTCGCAGAGATGCCACTCTCGGGCA
>NZ_DBIC01000206.1:0-3699 GCF_002296545.1 Herbaspirillum sp. UBA812
CCGATGTTGCCTTCCTGGATCAGGTCCAGGAACTGCAGGCCACGGTTGGTGTACTTCTTGGCGATCGAGATCACCAGACGCAGGTTGGCCTCGGTCATTTCACGCTTGGCCATGCGCGCCTTCTTCTCGCCGGCGCCCATCTTCTTGTTGATCGCACGCAGGTCCGGCAGCGGCAGTACCACGCGCGCCTGCAGGTCGATCAGCTTCTGCTGCAGTTCCTTGATGGCCGGCACGTTGCGGCTCAGCACGGCGCTGTAGTCATGGTTGGCGGCGACTTCGCCATCCACCCAGTCCAGGTTCACTTCATTGCCCGGGAACACCTTGATGAAGTGCGCGCGCGGCATGTTGCACTTGTTGACGGCCACGTCCAGGATCTGGCGTTCCACGGTACGCACTTCGTCCACCTGCGCACGCAGGGTGTCGCACAGCTTCTCGACGATCTTGGCGGTGAAGCGGATGCCCAGCAGCTCGTTGGAAATGATTTCCTGAGCCTTGACGTAAGGCTTGGAGTTGTAGCCTTCCTTCTCGAAAGCCTTGCGCATGTTCTCGAACTGGGTGCCGATGACGGCGAACTTGCCCAGCGCGTCGCGCTTCAACTGTTCCAGCTGTTCGGCGGAGAAGCCGGCGGCACCAGAGCCGCTGCTCTCGTTTTCCTCTTCTTCTTCGTCTTCTTCCTCTTCTTCCTCTTCCTCGTCGTCCTCATCGGAATCGGAAGCGGCGGCCTCGACCTGCTGTTCGCTCTCGTTGGGATCGACCAGGCCGTCGACGATTTCGTCGACCTTGATCTCATCCTTGGAGATGCGGTCAGCCGCGGCCAGGATCTCGGCGATCGTGGTCGGGCAGGCGGAGATGGCCTGGATCATGTCCTTCAAGCCGTCTTCAATGCGCTTGGCGATTTCGATTTCGCCTTCACGGGTCAGCAGTTCGACCGAACCCATTTCACGCATGTACATGCGCACCGGGTCGGTGGTACGGCCGAAATCGGAATCGACGGTCGACAGTGCAGCTTCGGCTGCGGCTTCGGCGTCATCATCGCTGGCGACGTTGGCCACGTTGTCCGACAGCAGCAGGGTCTCCGCATCAGGAGCGTGCTCGTAGACCGAGATGCCCATGTCGCTGAAGGTACCGATGATGCCTTCGATGGCTTCCGGATCGACGATGTTTTCCGGCAGGTGGTCGTTGATTTCCGAGAAGGTCAGGAAACCACGTTCCTTGCCCAGCTTGATCAGGGTCTTGAGCTTCTGGCGACGGCGCTCCAGCTCTTCTTCGCTGGCTTCCGTGTCGGAAGAGAAAGCGTCCTTCAACAAGGCCTTTTCCTTGGCCTTGCGATCCTTGGCCTTGGCCTTGTCGGCCGCCTTCAGTTCGGTACGCTCGATGGTGTTCAGTGCGGCAACTTCATCGCTCTCGGGCTGGAATTCCTTGGGCTTGCGGCCACGGCGGCCCGGCACCTTGACGCTCGGCAGCACATAGCCGGACGTGTCGATGGCTGCCAGGGCAGCGGCATCAGTGGTTTGGCTTACGCTCGACGCAGCAGTCGCGCTGACGTCTTTGCCTTCCACCTGTGCGGCTTTGGTGGTCTTGGCGGTCTTGGTTTCGGGTTTCTTGGTGGTCACGGAAGTCTTCGTCGCTTTCACAGAAACCGCTTGTTCGGCGGCTTGAGGTAACTTGTTGGCTGGCGTTGCAGTCGCTTTGGGCGATGCGGCGCGGGCCGGCTTGGCGGCAGTTGTCTGGGCTGCCGTCTTTTTCGGCGTCGCTGCTGCTGCAGTCTTGGCCGTGGGTTTTACGGTAACAGCAGCCTTCGCCGTCCCCTTGACTGGCGATTTGGCGGCTACCGCCTGGGTGGTCTTGGCCGCAGCGGTCGATTTTACCGCCGCTGCCGTCTTGCTGCTCTTTGCCGACGCTGCTGGAGTTTTCGCGGGTTTCTTCATTGCATTTGCCATAGAATCAACTGCCAATTGAGAATTCACTCATTGCGCCAATCAAGTCATGCTAATGATGCAACTCCGGTACCGGTTGCCCGGTAGACTCCGGCTGCACGCGCAACGTTCCTTTTACCGGCGGGCCATCGATCGCGCGCAGCAGGCAGTCATGCCGCTTGCAATCCGGCAGCGATACCGCTGTCTGCCGTCCCTCCTCCCGATGCGCCGGGGTGAAGGCATGTCGCCGCAGGGTGGGGATGCAAGAGCCATCCGGCGGAACTAAAGCCCTCTATTATAGCACAGATGGGGCTCTTTTCCCTGGGATCAAGCCGCGATATTCGGCCATCCGCCAGCGATCCGGTGCGTAAAACACGACAATTTGCAGTGCTTTACCGCGTTTTCCACACCAGGCCGATTCCTGCTTCCCTACTCCTGCCCACTCTTCAGATCGGGTCACGCAAACATCACGCAAGACCCTCCCTGCCGATTCTTCTTTCAGCCCCTCCCCGCTTCCACGGGAAAGCCGCCCCTCAACCTGCCGCGACCGCACCGCCGGTCTGGCGCTTGAGCCATTCCTTGCGCTGCATCAGCTCACGATAGCGATTGCGCTCTTCCTCGGTGCGCAGGTTGGAGGCGACCAGCGTCTGCATCTCGTCATCGAGGGCGCGGATCCTGGCCTGGCGGATGGCACCGGCCATCTCGGCCCGCACCACATCAAATTCGGATTCCGACTCGGCCGCGATTTCCGCGATCATCGAGTCAAACTCGGGGCCGCCCTCGCGCAGGTGCTCGACCAGCGCGGCGAAATTGGCCTGCTCGCCCATGCCCTGGGCCACACCGACCAGATGCGCCAGCAGCTCGGCCTGGTCTGGCGCGATGCGGGCGATCGCTTCCAGCGCGGCGGCATCGAGGTCGGCCGAGAGTTGCGGATGCGCCACCAGCAGCCGCATGATCTGGCGCTCCAGCCCGACCGGGGCGGTGCGTTTGGTGCGCGGCGGGGCGCTGCGTACGCGCGCCACCGGCTTTTCCAGCTCAAACAGCACTTCCAGCTCGGCCGGCGTGGTCTGCGTGGCCTGGGCCACGCTGCGCACGATCTGCAAACGCAGGCCGGATGCCGGCAAGGCCTGCAGAAGCGGCTTGGCGGCAAACTGCGCATGGGCGCGGCCCTCGGGCGTACGCAAGTCGTTCTCGCCGATGATTTCCTTCAACAGGAACTGCGACAGCGGCATGGCTTCGCGGATCTGCTCTTCAAAGGCCGGCGCGCCCATCTCGCGCACGTAACTGTCAGGGTCGTGTTCCTTGGGCAGGAACAGGAACTTGATGGTCTTGTTGTCCGAAGCATGCGGCAGGCAGGCCTCCAGCGCGCGGCGCGCGGCGCGGCGGCCGGCGTTGTCGCCGTCGAAGCTGAAGATCACCTCATCGGTCTGGCGCACCAGTTTTTGCACGTGGATGGGCGTACACGCCGTTCCCAATGTGGCCACGGCCTGCGGGAAACCCAGCTGGGCCAGCGCCACCACATCCATGTAGCCTTCGGTGACCAGCACATAACCCGCCTCGCGGATCGCCTGGCGCGCCTCGAACAGGCCATACAGCTCGCTGCCCTTCTGGAACAGCGGCGTTTCAGGCGAGTTCAGGTATTTCGGTTCACCGCCATCCATCACCCGGCCACCAAAACCGATCACCTGGCCCTTGGTATTGCGGATGGGGAACATGATCCGACCACGGAAGCGGTCATAACGCTTGCGATGGCCACCGCCCTCTTCACTCTTGTCGATGACGA
>NZ_DBIC01000315.1:0-6321 GCF_002296545.1 Herbaspirillum sp. UBA812
TGCAACATGGCCATCGAAGCGGGTGCCCGTGCCGGCATGGTGGCCTTCGACGACACCACCCTGGAATACCTGAAGGGCCGTCCCTTCTCGCCCTCCGGCCCGCACTGGGAGCGCGCCGTGTCGTACTGGCGCACCCTGCATTCGGACCAGGGCGCCAAGTTCGACCTGGTCGTGACCCTGAATGCCGCCGAGATCAAGCCGCAAGTCACCTGGGGCACCTCGCCCGAGATGGTGGTGGCAGTCGACGCCCGCGTTCCCGATCCCGACAAGGAAAAGGACCCGACCAAGCGCGACGGCATGGAAAAGGCCTTGGCCTACATGGCCCTGAAGCCCAACACCCCCATTGAAGACATCCGCATCGACAAGGTCTTCATCGGCTCCTGTACCAATTCCCGCATCGAAGATTTGCGCGAAGCGGCCAAGGTGGTGCGTGGCAAGTTCCGCGCCTCCAACGTCAAGCTGGCGATGGTGGTGCCGGGTTCGGGCCTGGTGAAGGAACAGGCAGAACGTGAAGGTCTGGACAAGATCTTCCGCGATGCCGGCTTCGAATGGCGTGAACCGGGCTGCTCCATGTGCCTGGCCATGAATGCCGACCGCCTGGAACCGGGCGAGCGCTGCGCCTCAACCTCGAACCGCAATTTCGAAGGCCGCCAGGGCGCCGGTGGCCGTACTCACCTGGTGAGCCCGGCCATGGCCGCGGCGGCTGGCATTGCCGGTCACTTCGTGGACGTGCGCTCTCTGTAAGCACGGGCTTGTGAATCTTTTCGAGAGAATACAACCATGAAAAAAATCTCCGCTCTGGTTCTGCTGGCCGTCGCCCTGGGGGCGCTGGCCGGTTGCAATACCGTCAACGGATTCGGCAAGGATGTCGAAAAGGTCGGCGAAAAGATGCAGGACGCCAGCAAGAAATAAGCAGAAAAACGCAGGATCAGACAGTGCAAGGCTGCGGCCAGCGTGCCGCAGCTTCAGTTTTTGAACAGGAAACAGGAAGGGCAGGGCAGAGCAATCAGCAATCGCCCCGCCGACCCGAGGTCAAGCTCATGAATAAATTTATCGTGCATGAAGGACTGGTAGCGCCGCTGGATCGCGCCAACGTCGATACCGATGCGATCATCCCCAAGCAATTCCTGAAGTCGATCAAGCGCAGCGGCTTCGGCCCCAACCTGTTCGACGAATGGCGTTACCTGGACCATGGCGAGCCGGGCATGGACAACAGCAAGCGTCCGGTGAACCCCGATTTCGTGCTCAACCAGGAGCGCTATCAAGGGGCGTCCATCCTGCTGTCGCGCAAGAACTTCGGCTGCGGCTCTTCGCGTGAACATGCGCCCTGGGCGCTGGACCAGTACGGCTTCCGCGCCGTGATCGCGCCCAGCTTTGCCGACATCTTCTTCAACAACTGCTACAAGAACGGCCTGCTGCCCATCGTCCTGACCGAACAACAGGTCGATCACCTGTTCAATGAAGTCAAGGCCTTCCCGGGTTACCGCCTGGTCATCGACCTGGAAAAACAGGTCGTCAGCACCACCAATGGCAGCGAAGTCTATCCGTTCGACATCAGCGAATTCCGCAAGTACTGCCTGCTGAACGGTTTCGATGACATTGGCCTGACCCTACGCAAAGCCGACACCATTCGTGCCTACGAAGAGAAACACCTGCACGAACAGCCCTGGCTGAGCAACACGATCTGAAGAGGATCGTCGAGACAACAGCAAAGGGCGGTCAGATGGCCGCCCTTGTCGTTACTGTCGTTACTTATTCCAAGAACGTCTTCCAGCACGGCTGGAAACACTGAGAAAGAGAAACCATGAAGATTGCTATCCTGCCGGGTGACGGCATCGGTCCCGAGATCGTCGACGAAGCCGTCCGCGTGCTCAATGCCCTGGACGAAAAGTTCGAGATGGAAACCGCCCCGGTCGGCGGCGCCGGCTATGAAGCGCACGGCCATCCGCTGCCGGACGGCACCCTGAAGCTGGCCAAGGAAGCCGATGCCATTCTCTTCGGTGCGGTGGGTGACTGGAAGTACGACAAGCTGGAACGCGCGCTGCGCCCCGAGCAAGCCATCCTGGGCCTGCGCAAGCACCTGCAGCTGTTCGCCAACTTCCGTCCGGCGATCTGCTATCCGGAGCTGACCGGTGCTTCTTCCCTGAAGCCCGAACTGGTGGCCAACCTGGACATCCTGATCGTGCGCGAACTGAACGGCGACATCTATTTCGGCCAGCCGCGCGGCATGCGCGAAGCGCCGGACGGTCCGTTCAAGGGCGCACGTGAAGGTTTTGATACCATGCGCTATTCGGAACCGGAAATCCGCCGCATCGCCCACGTCGCCTTCCAGGCCGCCGCCAAGCGCGGCAAGCGCCTGTGCAGCGTGGACAAGGCCAACGTGCTGGAAACCTTCCAGTTCTGGAAAGACATCGTCACCGAGGTCGGCAAGGAATACCCGGACGTCGAGCTGTCGCACATGTACGTGGACAACGCCGCCATGCAGCTGGTGAAGGCACCGAAGAACTTCGACGTCATCGTCACCGGCAACATGTTCGGCGACATCCTCTCGGACGCCGCCGCCATGCTGACCGGTTCGATCGGCATGCTGCCCTCGGCCTCGCTGGATGCCAACAACAAGGGCCTGTATGAACCTTCACACGGCTCGGCCCCGGACATCGCTGGCAAGGGCATCGCCAATCCGCTGGCGACCATCCTGTCGGCAGCGATGATGCTGCGCTTCTCCTTGAACCGTGCCGAGCAGGCCGACCGCATCGAGAACGCCGTGAAGAAAGTGCTTGCGCAAGGTCTGCGCACCGCCGATATTTATGAAGAAGGCTGCACCAAGGTCAACACCCAGCAGATGGGTGAAGCCGTGGTCAAGGCCCTCGCCTGAGATCAACGTCGTCTGGCCGCGCCCCAACCGGTGCGGCCAGGCGCTTGAAATGCCGGATGGTCCGGCGCAAATGGGTTCAATCTGATTTGTTCACCATGGAAGTTCTAAATAGGGAAAGATGATGAAACTGGTTGGTTTGGTTGGCTGGCGTGGAATGGTGGGTTCGGTCCTGATGCAACGCATGCAGGATGAAGGTGATTTCGATCACATCGAACCGGTGTTTTTCTCGACTTCGAATGCGGGCGGCAAGGCGCCGTCGTTTGCCAAAACGGCAACGACCCTGAAAGACGCCAACAGCATTGAAGAACTGAAGAAATGCGACATCATCATCACCGCACAGGGCGGCGACTACACCAATGAGATCTTCCCCAAGCTGCGCGCCGCTGGCTGGGATGGCTACTGGATCGACGCGGCTTCCTCGCTGCGCATGAAGGATGATGCCGTGATCGTGCTGGATCCGGTCAACAACAACGTCATCAAGGATGCGCTGGCCAAGGGTGTGAAGAACTACATCGGCGGCAACTGCACCAACTCCATCCTGCTGATGGGCGTGGGCGGCCTGTTCAAGGAAGGCCTGGTCGAGTGGGTCAGTTCCATGACCTACCAGGCCGCTTCCGGCGGCGGCGCCAACCACATGCGCGAGCTGTTGAAGGGCATGGGCGTCATCAATGCGGCGGTGGCCGATGAGCTGGCGACCCCGTCTTCGGCCATCCTGGACATCGACCGCAAGGTTGCCAAGACCATCCGTGAAGACGTGCCGACCGAATTCTTCGGCGCGCCCCTGGCTGGCGGCCTGATCCCCTGGATCGACGCCCAGCTGGAAAACGGCCAGTCCAAGGAAGAGTGGAAGGGCCAGGCCGAGGTCAACAAGATCCTGGGCAACGAGCAGATCATCCCGGTGGACGGCCTGTGCGTGCGTATCGGCGCGATGCGCTGCCATAGCTTGGCGCTGACCATCAAGCTCAAGCGCGACCTGCCCCTGGCCGAGATCGAGTCCATCATCCGTTCCGGCAACCAGTGGGTGAAGTGGGTGCCCAATGACCGCGCCGTCACGGTCAAGGAACTGACCCCGGCGTCCATTACCGGCGGCCTGGAAATCGGCGTGGGCCGCGTGCGCAAGCTGAACCAGGGGCCGGAATACATCTCCGCCTTCGTCATCGGCGACCAGCTGCTGTGGGGCGCGGCCGAACCGCTGCGCCGCATGCTGCGCATCATCCTGGGCAACCTGGAGTGATGCCGGCGGCCGGGATTCATCCCGGTCACTGCACCCGCTGCGTTGCTGCAATGCGAATAGGACTTGCCTTTCGCGTTGTCAGTCTGCAACAATAGCCCGCCAGCGTCCATGTGAGTGGATGCTGGCGGGTTTTTCTCATCTTGAGAAAGTAAGTACACTTGCGGGTGTAAGTTCTTGATGTTAATTTGAAAAGCCAATCCATTTCATGAAAGCCAACATGTGGCAGCGCCCCGGACGGACGCCTGCTGGATTTGATGAAATGGATCTGCTCCGTCCGCTGGCCTGCAAGAAAAGCCGTGAAAACAGCAAGCCGGCACGGACAAGGAGTGGCGCAGGCCGGGTTGCAGGCCGCGCGGCATCTGCCCCATTCACGGAGTGGTACGGCATTCCCAGGCCAGCACCGGGTTGAACGCCAGCGTGACGGGTTTGAAGCGGAACGTTTCTCTAAGCCAAACAAAACATGCCTGTACATACCAACAAGAAGCTTCCCCTGTCCCAGATGAAGACACTCAGCGCTGCCATCGCGCTGGCCATGGCCTTGCCGCTGGGGGCGCAGGCCGCCGCCCTGGGCAAGCTGACCGTGCTCTCGTCGCTGGGCCAGCCGCTGCGCGCGGAGATCGAGGTCACCGCCGTCGGTGCCGACGAGGCCGGCAAGCTTACGGCGCGCCTGGCACCGGCGGAAGCCTTCCGCCGCGCCAACATGGACTACAACCCGGTGTTGAGTTCGCTGTCCATCGTGCTGGAGCAGCGGCAGGGACGTCATGTCATCCGCATCAGTTCGTCCCAGCCGGTCAGCGATCCCTTCGTCGACCTGTTGCTGGAACTGGGTTCGGGTGAAGCGCGGCAGTTGCGTGAATATACTTTCCTGCTCGATCCTCCTGACAGCAAGACCCCGCGCAACGCCCAGGTCGCGCCGCTGACACCGGGCAATGCCCAGGCCGCCACGGCGGCTGCGGCCGCGTCACCGGCCACACCGGCCGCCACCTCTGCGCCGGCCCCTGCTGCCGCCCCCGCGGCGGCTGCAGAAGCGCCGGCTGCTGCGATGGCGGCACCTGCTGCGGCTGAACCCGCCGCAGCGCCAGCACCGGCTGCTGCGCCTGCGGCGGCTGCGCCGATGGCCAGTGCGGCGATCCCGGTCAGCGGTGAAGAGCCGGCCACCAGCATCGTGCAGCGTCCTGCTCCTTCGCCGCTGGCGGAAGAACTGATCCGCCGCCAGCAGGCCGCCCCCGAAAATACCCCGGCTTCGGCCAGCCCGGATGCCATGGCGACCGCGCCGGCCGCCGGTCCTGCCGCCTCCGGCAGCGTGGCCGCCCCCGCAACAGCACCGGCTGCGGCCAGCGGCGGCAAGAGCGCCGATTATCGCGTCAAGCCCGGTGATACGCTGGGCAGCATCGCCAACCGCAACCAGCAGCCCAATGTCTCGCTGGATCAGATGCTGATTGCGCTGTACCGCGCCAATCCGGACGCATTCCAGGGCAACAACATCAACCGTCTGCGGGCGGGCAAGATCCTGTCGATCCCCGACCAGCCCACGGCTGCCGCCGTCGACCGCGACGAAGCGCGCGGCATGGTCGTTGCGCAGGCCCAGGACTTCAACGCTTACCGCAACAAGCTGGCAGGACAGGTCGCCAATGCACCGGCCGGCAAGGCGGGCAGCAATCGCCAGAGCGGCGGGGGCAAGATCACCGCGCGGGTAGAGGAGCGTTCCGGCACCCAGGATGCACGGGATCGCCTGGAGCTCTCGCGCGCCAACAAAGGCCGTGGCAAGACCGGCAACGCGGGCGCCGCTGCCGAGGACAAGGCCGCCAGCGAACGTGCGTTGGCCGAAGCCAATGACCGCGTCAAGGATCTGGAAAAGAACGTCGACAACCTCCAGAAACTGCTGGAGCTGAAGAACAAGACCATCGCCGACCTGACCGCGCAGCAGCAGAAGGAGGCGGAGGCCGCCAAACCGGCAGCTGAGGCAACGGCCGCGCCTGCCGCCGACAAGCCGGCCGAGGGTGGCGACACCAAGCCCGAGGACAAGCCGATGCCTGCCGCTGCGCCCGCCCCGGCAGCCGTCGCTGCACCCGCTACCCCGGCGGCCGCACCGGCGGACAAGTCCGCCAAGTCCGGTGGTTTCGTCGACAAGATCAAGGAAAATCCCTACATCGTGGCCGGTGCGGGCGTCCTGGTCGCGCTGCTGGCAGTCGGTGGCGGCGTGCTGGCCATG
>NZ_DBIC01000070.1:0-3374 GCF_002296545.1 Herbaspirillum sp. UBA812
CACGCTACAAGAATGGCATCGACAGCTATCTCACCACGCTGGTGGCGCAGCGTACGCTGTACTCCGCACAGCAGACCTTGATCTCGCTGCGACTGACCGAGCAGAGCAATCGCATTACGCTCTACAAGGTCCTGGGCGGCGGCTGGAATGAGGACACGGCGCAGCCTGTGGCAGCTGTGCAGCGCAGTCCGTCGTGATCGAGCTGACGGCCGTCAGCTCCCGATCCGCTGCTGCACCGGCGTGATGTCGGTCGTCAGCGGGTCATCATCATTGGCCGCCACGTCAGCATCCCTTTGGTCGGCGCTGAACTGCCCGCACCATTGTGGCTGTTGATGTGACTTGCGGTATTTTTATCGTGAAATGAATGTGTATTGGCGATATTTTGCTGCAAGTGCTTCCTGCGTGAAGCTTCATATCTGAACCCATCACTTGCCCTTTAATCTGGTTGACAAGCCGTACACCGGCGGGAATAATCCGCCAAGTGATACGACAACGTACAAGCTCTGCCGGCCCGATGAAGTAGCTGGCCTATCGGCGAAATCACCGCCTTTGAATGCAGCACCCGATCCGACAACAACAACGATGAGCAACCATCAGGAGACAGCCCGCATGAGCGCAGACACCGACCGTGATGCGTGGCAGACCGCCCGTTTTTCCCGACTCCTGCTGACCGGCGCGGCCGGTGGCGTGGGCCGGCAATTGCGTGGCCGCCTGGCATCCTTCGCCGAGCGTGTGCGGGTAGCGGATCTGGCTGCGGCCATGGAGGCCGCGGGTCCCGCCGCGGCGCATGAAGAAGTGCTGGGCTGCGACCTGGCCGACCGCGCTGCGGTCGATGCCATGGTGGCGGGCTGCGAGGCCATCATCCACCTCGGTGGCGTGTCGGTGGAGCGTCCCTTCGAAGAGATCCTGGAAGCCAACATCAAGGGCGTCTTCCACATCTACGAGGCCGCGCGCCGCCATGGCGTCAAGCGCGTCATCTTCGCCAGCTCCAACCACGTCACCGGTTTCTATGGCCAGGATGAGCGCATCGATGCGCACGACATGAAGCGTCCCGATGGCTACTACGGCTTGTCCAAGTCCTATGGCGAAGACATGGCGCAGTTCTACTTCGACCGCTATGGCGTGGAGACGGTGAGCATCCGCATCGGATCGATCTTCCCGGAAGCGACCAACCGCCGCATGCTGGCCAGCTGGATGAGCATGGACGATTTCGAGCAACTGCTGCGCCGTGCGCTGTTCATCCCTGGCGTGGGTCACACCATCGTCTACGGCATGTCGGCCAACGCCAAGACCTGGTGGGACAACCGCCACGCCGCGCACCTGGGCTATGCGCCCAAGGACAGTTCGGAAATCTTCCGCGCCAAGGTGGAAGCGCAACCGCAGCCGGCCGCCGATGATCCGGTTGCGACCCTGCAAGGTGGCGCCTTTACGGCTGCCGGACCCTTTGATCCGTTGGCGAACTAACTTAATTTATCCACAGCGTTCTCTCGTTTCATCGCGGCATTCCGTCGTAGTTCATCGCCGCAGTTCATTGCATTTTCCGCGCGCCACGCCATTCTTCAGCGCGCGGCATGGCAGCACCGCACGCAACAGCTTGACCTGAATCGCAGCAAGGCAGCACCCGGCACACCGGGCCGCTCGCACGCAGCAGGATCGCGCCCGCGCCGCACCGATGTCCGGTTCCCTGAAACCTTGACGGACCCGGCAGCCCATGAACTTCTCTCTCGACTTCACGCCACTGGCGCCCTACTGGCCCGTGTTCCTGCACGGTGCCTGGCTGACGCTGAAGATGACCACGCTGGCCGTCATCGTCGGCGTGGCCATCGGCATCTTCGTCGCCTTCGCCAAGAACAGTCCTAATCGCTTCGTGGCCCGCACCTGCAGCGGCTACATCGAGGTGGTGCGCAATACCCCGTTCCTGGTGCAGATCTTCCTGCTCTATTTCGGCCTGGCCAGTTTCGGCATCCGCATGCCGACCTTCGCGGCAGCGGTGCTGGCGATGATCATCAACATCGCCGCCTATGCCGCCGAGATCATTCGCGCCGGCATTGATTCGGTGCCGCGCGGACAGATCGAAGCCGCCGAATGCCTGGGCCTGTCGGTCTGGCGCATTCGCTGGCACGTGATGCTGCAGCCGGCCATCGAGCGCGTCTATCCGGCGCTGACCAGCCAGTTCCTGCTGATGATGCAGGCCTCGGCGATGGCCTCGCAGATATCGGCCGAGGAGCTGACGGCCATCGCCAATACCGTGCAGTCCGATACCTTCCGTTCACTGGAAACCTATCTCGTGGTGGCTGCCCTGTACCTGGTGCTGGCCGTGCTGGTCAAGCTGGTGGCTTATTCCATCGGTGAAACTATTTTCAAACGCCGCCGCACCTTGCGCCGCGCGGCTGCACAGGGCCGGCGCAGTCCGGTGTCGCGCCTGCCCGCCAGCGATCCGGCAGCGATGGCACCGCTGGCCCATGTGCCGTATGTACATGGCGCTTCGCGGCCGGTGGCGGTCAGCACCGCAGCCGCGCTGCGCATCGAAGGGAGCACATCATGATGGGCAACTTCAGCTGGACCTATTTCTTCTTCATGGTGCAGTCGATCGGCTGGACCCTGGTCTTGTCGGCGCTGGCGTTCGTACTGGGCGGCATCGGCGGATTCCTGGTGATGCTGGCGCGCATCTCGCCACGCGCCTGGCTGCGGCGTCCGGCCATCCTCTTCATCGAATGCGTGCAGGGCATTCCCTTGCTGATCCTGCTCTTCATCGTCTATTTCGGCTTGTCGGTGTACGGGCTGGTGCTGCCGGCACTGGTGGCAGCAGGGCTGGCGATGATGATCTACGCCAGCGCGTATCTGGGCGACATCTGGCGCGGTTGCGTGGAGGCCATGCCGCGCCCGCAGTGGGAAGCATCGGAGTGCCTGTCGCTGACACGCTGGCAGACGCTGCGCCTGGTCATCATCCCGCAGGCCACGCGGCTGTCGCTGCCGCCGACCATCGGCTTCCTGGTGCAGCTGATCAAGATGACGTCGCTGGCGTCGGTGATCGGCTTCGTCGAACTGACGCGGGCCGGGCAGATCATCAACAACTCCATCTTCCAGCCCTTCCTGGTGTTCCTGCTGGTGGGGTCGTTCTACTTCCTGCTCTGCTATCCCTTATCGCGCTGGAGCGCATCCATGGAGAGAAAGCTCAATGTCAGCCATCGCTAAACCCGAATCCGCACCGCATCTGCGCGCCGTGGCGGCGTCCCAGGAACCGCAGCCGGTCATCGTCCGGCTGGACCAGGTCTACAAGAGTTTCGGTGACAACCAGGTCCTGAAAGGCGTGTCCTTTGAAGTCGCGCGCGGCGAGATGATCGCCATCATCGGCGCCTCCGGCTCCGGCAAGT
>NZ_DBIC01000070.1:3665-3837 GCF_002296545.1 Herbaspirillum sp. UBA812
CGGCGCCTCCGGCTCCGGCAAGTCCACCGCCCTGCGCTGTATCGACCGGCTGGAGACCATCGACTCCGGCAGCATCGAAGTGGCCGGCATCCGCGTCGATGATCCGCAGGTCGACCTGCACCAGCTGCGGCGCGAGGTGGGCATCGTGTTCCAGAGCTACAACCTGTTCCCG
>NZ_DBIC01000131.1:0-7563 GCF_002296545.1 Herbaspirillum sp. UBA812
CAGAACGCCCTGCAGAGTGATGCAGGCCAGACCAGCCAGGAGCTGGCCGCCCAGGTGCATGCCTCGCCGCCGACCTGCCTGCGCCGCGTCAAGCGGCTGGTCGACGCCGGAGTGATCGCGCGCCAGGTCGCCTTGCTGGATCCGGCCCAACTGGCGTCCACGCTCACGGCACTGGTCGAGATCACGCTGGATCGCCAGGGCGAGGAAGAGCAGCAGGCCTTCGAGGCCTTGGTGGCGGGGGAGGCGGCGGTGCAGCAGTGCTATCGGGTCTCGCCGGGGCCGGATTTCGTGCTGGTGGTGCTGGTGCGCGACATGCCGGCTTACCACGCACTGGCGCACCGGCTGTTCGCCTCCCAGCGCAACGTGCGCAATGTGCGCAGCTATTTCTCCATCCACCGCAGCAAGTTCGAGACGGCCATCCCGCTCGGCGCGGCTGCTGACGCCCCATGAAAAACGGCCGAAACCTTCAGGTTTCGGCCGTGTTGGCCTGTGGATAAGTCAGGAAGTAGCGTGTTGACGGGCTTTTTCCTTCATATCGCCCTGAAACCACCCCCGAGTTGGAGTTGTCCACAGGGCGCGCGGCCCGGCGCGCTTACTTCTTGATCTTGACCGGCCGCTGCCATCCCGCCAGCGACAGCTGCTTGGCGCGCGACAAGGTCAGCTGATCGGCCGGGGCATCCTTGGTCAGCGTGGTACCGGCACCGATGGTGGCTCCCTTGCCCACGCGCACCGGGGCGACCAGTTGGGTGTCGCTGCCGATGAAGGCGCCGTCTTCGATGATGGTGCGGAATTTGTTGGCACCGTCGTAGTTGCAGGTGATCACGCCGGCCCCGACGTTGACGCCGCTGCCCACATCCGCATCGCCCACGTAGGCCAGGTGATTGGCCTTGCTGCCTACGCCCACGTTGCTGTTCTTGACCTCGACGAAGTTGCCGATGTGCACATCCTGCGCCAGTTCGGTGCCGGGCCGCAGGCGTGCGTAGGGGCCGATCTGGCCGCCCGAACCGACCACGGCGTCCTCGATGTGGGTGAAGGGCTTGATGGCCACGCCGGCACCGATGCGGGCATTGCGGATCACGCAGTGGGCGCCGATGCTGCTGCCTTCGCCAATGCTGACCTGGCCTTCGAAAACGCAATTGACGTCGATGCTCACATCGCGCCCGCATTCCAGCGAGCCGCGTACATCGATGCGCGCCGGGTCGGCCAGCGTGACACCCTTCTCCAGCAGGCCGTGAGCGATGTTGCGCTGGTGCACGCGCTCCAGCTCGGCCAGTTGCACCTTGCTGTTCACGCCCAGGGTTTCGGCCACGTCATCGGGCTGGGCCGAGACGACTTCCACACCATCGGCCACGGCGGCCGCGATCACGTCGGTCAGGTAGTACTCGCCCTGCGCGTTGTTGTTGGAGAGCTTCGCAAGCCACTGGCGCAGACGCGCCGTGGGCGCGACGATGATGCCGGTGTTGACTTCGCGGATGGCACGTTCGGCCTCGCTGGCATCCTTCTGCTCGACGATGCGCTTGATCTGGCCGTCCTCGCGCACGATGCGGCCATA
This sequence comes from Herbaspirillum sp. UBA812, assembly GCF_002296545.1. Lineage (NCBI taxonomy): Bacteria > Pseudomonadati > Pseudomonadota > Betaproteobacteria > Burkholderiales > Oxalobacteraceae > Herbaspirillum > Herbaspirillum sp. UBA812. The sequence continues at coordinate 1,553 of NZ_DBIC01000131.1, forward strand.
GCCGGTGGGGTTGTCCAGGGTCACGGTCAGCACGCCCAGCTTGTCCTGGCCGGCCGCATCCAGCAGACGCTGCAGCGAGGCGGCCGTGGTCAGCGGTACATCGCCATACAGCACCAGCGTGGGCGCGCCATCATCGAGATGCGGCACGGCCTGCATGACGGCGTGGCCGGTGCCCAGCTGCGGTTCCTGCAGGGCAAACGACAGGCCCTGGCCGGCGAAGGCCTTGGGCACGGCATCGCCGCCGTGGCCGTAGATCACGCACAGTTGCGTCGGTGCCAGCTGGCGTGCGGTATCGATGACATGGCCCAGCAGGGGTTTGCCGGCGAGCGGATGCAAGACCTTGGGCAGCGCGGATTGCATGCGTTTGCCCATGCCGGCGGCGAGGATGACGATGTTCATGAGTGGCAGCGAAGAGGAGCGAAGAAAAGCCAAAAGTCTAGCACGCGCCCCCTGCACGCCAGCATCCGCATCGCTGCGCATCGTCGCAAAAGAGGAAGTTGAGGGGCCTTTGGCGGTTTACTCCGGTCTTTATGCGCACGGCTCCCCCTTACCATGTCAAGCTGCGCAGTCTCGCCTGCGCGTTGCGACTGCCCACCTCTGCAGGAGGCCGTAGCGATGCGAGCGGGCAGCCGACTGATGAACTGACAGAACCAATAGAACCAATAATGACAACCGGTCCGGCCCAGCCCGACCCTTCCTGGAAAGTGCATGAAGATTCTTCTGTTGAACGATGAGTTCTACACCACCGGTGCCAGCACCGCGATGCTGCGTCTGGCCGAGCGGCTGGTGCAGAACCATGAGGTGTCGGTCCTGCCGCGTATCGATGGCCAGGGTGAAGTGCGCAAGCAGTTCGAGGCGATGGGCGTGCCCATCGTCAAGGACCTGGCGGGCGATCCCGACGTGATCGTATCCAACTGCATCCTCTCGGGGGCGCTGGTGGGGGAAATGGCGCCACGCTGCCCGGTGATCTGGTGGATCCACGAAGCCGAGATCGGGCGCGACCTGCTGCTGCGCTATCCCAACATGGCACAGGGTTTCAAGAGCGCTTCGCATATCGTCTTCCAGACCGAATTCCAGCGCCTGGTCTATGGCAGCTTCCTGTTCGACAGCCCGGCCATGGTGCACGTGCTGCCGTTCTGGAACGACGCCATCTACCGCCAGCAAGACCTGCAACCCAAGCCCAAGGACAAGAAGCGCATCGTCTGCATCGGCACCATCGAGCCGCGCAAGCGCATGGAAGACACCATCATGGCCGTCAATGCCATGAGCAGCGACCAGCGTGCGGGCATCGAGGTGGTCTTCATCGGCAAGTACCTGCAGCTGGGCGAGGGCGCGCGCAAGCTCTCCGAAGCGCTGCCGGAACGCTATCGCTTCCTGGGCGAGCAGCCCAACGAGGAAGCCCTGCGCTACCTGGCCTCGGCCGATGCCTACGTGCTGGCCAGCTCCAGCGAATCACAGCCGCTGACCATCTGGGAATCCTTCGAACTGGATGTGCCGGTCTGCCTCTCCGATCTGGAGACCTATCGCCACATCGGTCTCAAGCATGGCGTCAACGCCCTGATGCATCCGGTCGGCAACATCGATCTGCTGTGCTCGAATCTGCAGACGGTGCTGCACAACGAGGATGTGCGCCGCCGCGTCACGCGTGCCGGCAAGAGCCTGCTGCTGAAGAATCTCACGCGGGAATGGTCGGACGAATTCGAACGCCTGATCCTGCGTACGCAGACCATGGCTGAAATCAGAAAGATGGGATATTGAACAAAGCCCTCGCCGGAGCAGATCCGGCGGGGGCTAGTCTTTTGCGGACTTAGTTCAGGCTTTGATAGAAGGCAATCTGGTTTTCCGAGAGCGTGCGCAGGTCCTCGTTGTTGAGGTAACCCGCGTACCACTGCGCCGTCAGTTCCAGCGCGGTGTAGAGCTCCATCTTCGGAATCCAGTCCAGGCGCTGGCGCACCTTGGAAATATCCAGGCGCAGCAGGGCGGCTTCGTGCGGTCCGTTGGCCTGGGTCTCCAGGCGCACTTCCACCTGGCCCGCGTCATTCTTCTGCAGCGAATGATTGAAGGTGGCGCACAGCTGGCTCACGGTCTGCAGGTCGGTATCGGCCGGCCCGAAATTCCATCCTTCGGCAAACGCACCGCCCTGCTCGTAGAGCAGCTGGGCAATCTGCAGGTAGCCCGACAGCGGCTCCAGCACGAACTGCCACGGGCGTACCGCGTGCGGATTGCGGATCACGACCGGCTCTTCCTTTTCCAGGGCGCGCACGAAATCGGGAATCAGGCGATCGGCCGCGAAGTCGCCGCCACCGATCACGTTGCCGGCGCGCACGCTGGCGATGCCGACGGTGTTGTCGGGATTGCTGGCAAAGAAGGAGCGGCGATAGGCGGAAGTCACCAGTTCAGCGGCGCCCTTGCTGCTGCTGTAGGGATCGTGGCCACCCATGGGATCGTCTTCGCGATAGCCCCACAGCCACTCGCGGTTCTCGTAGCACTTGTCGCTGGTGACCACCACCACCGAACGCACGCTGGGCGTATGGCGTACGGCTTCCAGCAGGTGCACGGTGCCCATGACATTGGTGGCGTAGGTATCGACCGGCGTGGCATAGGAGTCGCGCACCAGCGGCTGGGCCGCCAGGTGGAACACCACATCGGGCTGCACGGCAGCCAGCGTCTCGGCCAGGTGCTGCGGATCGCGCACGTCGCCGATGGTGGTCTGCACACAGTTCTGCAAGCGCGCCAGATGGAACAGGCTGGGATTGGTCGGTGCCGGCAACGCGTAGCCGCTCACCTTGGCCCCCATCAGGTGCAGCCACAGGGTCAGCCAGCTTCCCTTGAAGCCGGTGTGACCGGTGATGAAAACGCGCTTGTCGCGCCAAAAGTTAGCCATCAGGCAGCCTCATACACGGTATGGCAGAGAGTCGTTCGGGGTGCAGAGGCATGACGGCGGCAAGCCGTTCAATCACGCGGATGGCGATACCACGCAGGCCGGCCGTGACACTGGCCGAAACCACGTTTCCCTGCGAAACCACGACTGCATGGTTATGTTTTTTCTTTCCCTGGCAAAGCGGCCTCGCGGCACGCCATTGCGATGGGACAGATTAGAACATGCGTGTTTTCGCCTTCAAGCGTGGAAGAGGAGGGTATTTGATGCCCAATCCCCGACTATAGCCATATGACAACAAAAATTTACTTTTGCATCAGCCTGCGGGAATCGGCAATGGGCGCGAAAGCCGCGCCACAAGGGCATTTCCTACGGATGAGGTGGAACGCAGTGTCTCGCCGGACTAAGGTTTTGCGAGACGCCACAATGAGCCGCAGCGTCTCGCGTGCTCAGACCAGATTGATGACGGACTGGCCCTGGTCCAGTTTGTCGTCGCGGTCGAACAGGGTATCGCCCTGCGCTTCCTTGCCGGCCCCGGCGGTGAAATGCGTGAAGTCGAACAGGCTGCGGTCCAGCATGTGGGACGGCGTGATGTTGGCCATGGCCGTGAACATGCTCTTGATCCACAAGGGATTGGTCTTTTCCCACTGGTTGAGCATCTCGCGCATGGCCTGGCGCTGCAGGTTGGGCTGCGAGCCGCACAGGTTGCAGGGGATGATGGGGAATTCCATGGCGGCCGCGTACTTCTTGATGTCCGGCTCGCGCACGTAGGCCAGCGGGCGGATCACCACGTTCTCGCCATCGTCGGCGATCAGCTTGGGCGGCATGGTCTTGATCTTGCCGCCGTAGAACATGTTGAGCATGAAGGTGTGCAGGATGTCATCGCGGTGATGGCCCAGCGCGATCTTGGTCGCACCCAGTTCCTTGGCCACCCGATAAAGGATGCCGCGGCGCAGGCGCGAGCACAGCGAGCAGGTGGTTTTGCCCGGGGCGATCTTTTCCTTGACGATGCTGTAGGTGTCTTCTTCGACGATGCGATAGGGCACGCCGATGCGCTCGAAGTATTCCGGCAGGATGTGCTCGGGGAAGCCGGGCTGCTTCTGGTCCAGGTTCACGGCGATGATCTCGAACTTCACCGGGGCCACCGTCTGCAGGTAGCGCAGCGTGTCCAGCATGGTGTAGCTGTCGGCGCCGCCGGACATGCAGGCCATGATGACGTCGCCGTCGCGGATCATGTCGAAGTCGGCGATGGCGCGGCCGGTGAGGCGGCGGATGTTCTTTTCCAGCAGCTCGAAGCGGCGCGAACCGCGCGCGGTCACTTCAGGCTGGCCGCGTTCTTCCTGTTCCTGGGCGGAGGAAGCATCGAGGTCGGCGAGGTCGGACAGTTGCACTGCAGCGGCAATGTCGTTCATGGGGTATTCCTTCAATCGGTAGGCTGTTGCTGCCGGACGAGCAATGTTGCCGCTCCTCCATATCCGGAGGGGACAGGGGCGGAAGGCTGCGTGCGGGCGGAGGACCGGCATTTTCTCATGCAGCGCCGGATCCTGCCATTTCTGCGTGGCTTGCCGCGGGGCAAGCGTCGCATGGATGCCTCATTTGTCGGCTTGCAGCGCGCCCAGTTCGTGCCGCGTGCGGATCTGCCGGATCGCCGCCACCAGGAAATCGATGAAGGCCGCCACCGCCGGCGGCAGCTTGCGCCCGGCCATGGTCTGGACCTGCAGGGTGCGCTGGTGCAGTTCGCTCTCGGCCATCGGCACCAGGGCCATGGCATCTTCCTCGGCGCGTTCCTGCACGGTGAGGAAGCCGCCCAGCGCCACCGTATCCGGCGAGCGGGCGGTGAAGCGGTAGACCGCGCCCAGCGAATGGCTGGTGAACACCGGCGCGAACAGCAGCCCGCGCATGCCGCAGGCGATGTCGAACAGCTGGCGCACCGTGGAGCCCTGTTCGGGCAGGGCCAGCGGGTAAGGTGAAAGATCGTTCAAGGACAGCAGCTTGCGCGCGGCCAGCGGGTGGTCGCGCCGCATCAATGCGAAGATGGGTCCCGATTCGCGGTAGGCGATATTGAGCCCTTCCACCGGGCCCAGGCTGTAGGTGACCGAGATGTCGGCCTCGCCATCGATGACCATCTGCGATGCCTTGGCCGCGCCGACCACGTTGAGCTTGAACTGCATGCCGGGATATTGCTCGCGGAAGTGCGCCATCACGTTGGGCAGCAGGTCCCAGGCAAAACCCTCCGAACAGGCCAGCGTGACCACGCTCTGGCCGACCGCGTGCAGTCCCTTCACCTCTGCCATCACCTGCTCCACCTCCAGCAGATTGCGCCGCGCGAAAGCCATCAGCACTTCGCCAGCGGGTGTGAGCACCATGCCGCGCGCGCGGCGCTCGAACAGCGGCACGCCGGTTTCTTCTTCCATCTTGGCGATCTGGCGGCTCACCGCCGAGACGGCCACGTGCAGCCGTTCGGCAGCAGCCGTCAGGGAGCCGGTGCGGCCGACCTGGTAGAAATAGCGGAGCGCGGTACTTTGCATGGCAGAAATGACTTTCTGAATTCGGCAAACAATGAAGAGAAACCTTGCAAAGCTGCGCAAGGCCATCCTGGTGCGCGCGGATGAAGATGCACGAAATAACCGCGTTGAAGCGCAATTCATGCACGTTTCTTGGGCTGGAACGCGCTGAAAAACACGATAAATCATTTTGCCAATTTGCGAAAGCAGTGTTTTAAAAATTGACATTGTTGGAAACCATGTCGGCTCCTAGAATCGTCTCCAATGACAGTTCACCCGGAGTCCTCCATGTCCCGCAGCACCGCCCTTCGCCTGGCCGCCGAATATTTCGATTCGGGCCGTTTCCAGCGTGACCTGCAACGCCGCATCGCGCTGCCGACCGAAAGCCAGAACGCCGCACGTGCCGATGAACTGGCCGCCTACCTGCGCGAAGAGATCGCACCGGCGCTGGCCGCGCTGGGCTTCGAGACGCAGCAGATTGCCAATCCGGTGGAAGGCGCACCGCCACTGCTGCTGGCGCGCCGCATCGAATCGGCGGACGCGGTGACGGTGCTCATGTATGGCCACGGCGATGTGGTCAACGGCCAGGAAGGCCGCTGGCAGCAGGACCGTTCGCCCTGGCAGCTGAG
>NZ_DBIC01000299.1:0-14944 GCF_002296545.1 Herbaspirillum sp. UBA812
CAGAGCGTGCAGGTGGATGACTTCGGCGCAGATTTCGACCGTGCGGAGATCGTGGCGCAGCAGCGTTCATAAGGATATGAAGGTTTGCGTTATCCTGCCGGTTCCCGCGTATTCCACAGGATGAACCATGACCCCGCAGCCCCGCATCTACATGGCCGGCCCAGACGTCTTCCAGCGCGACTATGCGCAGCACAAACTGCAGATCAAGCAGTGGTGCGCCGACCTCGGGCTGGTCGCCCTGTGCCCGGGTGATGACGAGGTCAGCGGCGACAGCAAGGCCGAGGTGGCGCGCCGCATCTACGAGATCAACGTGGCCCTGATCGACTCCGCCGATTATGTGGTGGCCAATGTGTGCGATTTCCGTGGCCATGAGCCGGACTCGGGCACGGTCTTCGAGATCGGCTATGCCGTCGGGCGCGGCAAGAAGGTGTGGTGCTACAACACGCCTGCACAAGACTTGCTGCAACAGGTGCCGCAGGCCGAACCGGGCGTCTGCCATGCCGGCATGTTCATCGAGGACTTCGGACTGCCGCGCAACCTCATGCTGGCGCATGCCGCCGAGCTGGTGCAGGGCGGCCTGCATGACTGCCTGCAACGGGTGGCGCGCTGGCACGCGGGTCAGCGCTGATCGCCACCGCTTTCCCGCTTTACTGCTGGGGCAGGCGCCCCAGCAGGTAGAACTCTTCATTGGGCCGCATGCTGGTGACGTTGGCCAGGCGGTTCGACATGCCGAAGAAGGCCGCGATGGCGGCCATGTCCCACGCATCCTCCTCATTCCAGCCATGCGCCTTGAGCGTGGCGAAATCCTCTTCATTGACAGCCCAGGCGCTGGCCGAGACCTTCATGGCGAAGTCCAGCATGGCCTTCTGCCGCGCGCTGATATCGGCCTTGCGGTAATTGATGGCGACCTGGTCGGCCAGCAGCGGGTCCTTGGCGCGGATGCGCAGGATGGCACCATGCGCCACCACACAGTACTGGCACTGGTTGGCATTGCTGGTGGCCACCACGATCATCTCGCGCTCGGCCTTGGTGAGGCCGCCGGGTTTGTCCATCAGCGCATCGTGATAGGCGAAGAAGGCGCGGAATTCATCCGGGCGATGCGCCAGCACCAGGAACACGTTGGGGATGAATCCGGACTTTTCCTGCACGGCCAGGATGCGGCTGCGGATGTCCTCCGGCAGGGTATGAAGATCGGGGATGGGAAAGCGGCCGATGGGCGCATTGGGAGCGGTGGCTGGGGTCATGCTTGTCTCCTTGTTCATTTGTTGTGGATGCTGCATCAAGAACTTAGCACTTCTGGCCCACGGGTAATGTCGCCGGACTGACGGTGAAGCTTTTTGCTTCAGATTTCCTTTTTGGAAACCCTTCTGAAATATTATTAAGATATATCTTGAAATGCGGCGAATTAAGATATATCTTGGCTATATCGATCGACCCGCAGCGTGCGTCAGTCGCTGCCTCAGCCACCTGACAAGAAGGAAATACCATGTTCAAGCATTTATTCAATCAACCCGGCGAACCCGGCCACGGCCCCAAGCACCAGCGTCACGACCGCCCGCATCATGGCGGCGGCCTGTTTGAAGACGACGAGCCGCGCGGTCCGCGTGGCCATCACGGCCCCGGCGGCCGTGAAGGCGGCGGCGGACGCGGCGCGCGCATGTTCGAGCAGGGCGCGTTGCGCATCGTGATGCTGCATCTGCTGCAGGAAAAGCCGCGCCACGGCTACGACATGATCAAGGCCATCGAGCAACTGGTTGGCGGCGGCTACAGCCCCAGCCCCGGCGTGATCTACCCGACCCTGACGCTGCTGGAAGAAATGGGCCATGCCTCGGTGCAGGGCGAGGATGGCGGCAAGAAGCTTTACACCCTCAGCGCCGAGGGCAAGGCCTATCTGGAAGAAAAGGAAAACGCCGAGCTGCTGCAGCAGGTGCTGCGCAAGTTCGAATTGCGCCGCCAGGAGCGTCCCGACGCCGATTCGCCCGAACTGCGCCGCGCCGTGCAGAACTTCCGCATGGCCCTGCATACGCGCCTGGCCAAGGGCAAGCTGGCCAAGGAAGAACTGCACGCCATCATCGACATCATCGATCGCGCCGCCGTGGCGGTGGAACGCGCCTGATCCGGCGATCCGGGATTTTGGAAAGGAACTTCACATGAAAGAACATCGCTACCGCATCATCTTGGAGCATCTGGCCACCGCCTCGGAGGGACAGCCTTTGCATGCGCCCCTCAGTTTCGAGGCCGGCAACCATGACGATATCTTCAGTATCGTCGCCCGCCTGCGTGGCAACGGGCAGTTCGACAGCGACACCAGCGCGCAGCTGGCGCTGGGTTTGAAACTGTTCTCGGAGGTGATGCTCAAGAATCGCAAGCATCCGCTGTTTGAGGACATCCAGCCGGCCTTGCGCGACTTCATCATGAAGCTGAAGTCGCAGGGCAAGGCCGCTGCCGCAGCGCAGGGCGAAGCCGCCGCCGAATAAGATGCGCGCCGGACCTTACTGATTGGCCGGCGCAATCATCTCCGCATAGTCATACAACGCACCGAGGATGTCCTGGGTGCGTTCGTCATCCGCCTCCTCCTGCAACTGGTCGATCTGCTCGAACAGTTGCGCGACGGTACGCGCGCCGCCAGCGCCTTCAAACAGGCGCGCAGCGCGGTGTTCTTCCCAGTGCTGTGCTTCCTCGGGGCTCAAGGTCTCGGGGAAGTTGCGTGCGCGATAGCGGAACAGGATTTCATTCAAGCGCATATCGTCAAAGGCCACGCTGGCCCCGGCCAGCGCCTGCGGCGGCAAGGCACGCAGCTGCGTCAACTGGCGGCGGTCGCCGTTGCCGATGAAGCCGCCGTACAGATCTTCATCCACGTCCGGCGTCGCCTCCTGCTCGCGCTGGTAAACCTCGCGCCACAGCGGGCCCAGGTCGGGCAGGGCGGCGGCTTTTTCCGCGTGGCGCAGGGCCAGGTCGACATCGATCTTCAGCTGCGCGGCGCGCTCGGCAGACAGCGTCTTGAGGCTGCCCACCACCATCGGCGACTTGTTCAGGTGAATGCTCTTGACCGGCAGGCGGACCATGCCTTCAGGCATCTCGTCGCGCTTGGTGAACATGCGTTCACGTACGGTGGCCGCATCCATGCCCGCCAGTTCGCTCGGGTCATAGCCGAGATCCCAGGCGATCACTTCATTCTTGTTGGTCGGATGCATGCCCAGCGGCCACATCAGCGCCAGGCAGCCATTGGCTACCGGGAACATGCCGGAGACGTGCAGGAAGGGTTTGGCGGCCGGCAAGCCGATTTCCGCTGCGGCCTTGTCCTTCTTGTGCAAGGCCAGCGCGAAGTCGAACAGGCGCGGATTGTTCTGGCGGATCAGGCGTGCCAGGGCGATGGTGGCGCGCACATCCGACAGCGCATCGTGCGCCGCCTCATGCACCAGGCCATTGGCCTTGGACAGATGCTCCAGCTTGAAGCTGACGCTGCCGTCTTCCTTGGTCGGCCACTGTATGCCCTCGGGGCGCAGCGCATAGGTCAGGCGCACCACGTCGAGCAGGTCCCAGCGGCCGCAGCCGTTGGCCCATTCGCGGGCATAGGGATCGATCAGGTTGCGCCAGAACATGAAGCGCGTGACTTCATCATCGAAGCGGATGGTGTTGTAGCCCACGCCGATGGTGCCGGGCTCGCCCAGTGCCTGCTCGATGCGGGCGGCGAACTCATGTTCGGGGACGCCGTGCTCCAGGCAGTGCTGCGGGGTGATGCCGGTGATCAGGCAGGACACCGGGTCGGGCAGGTAGTCCGGCGCCGGCTTGCAGTACAGCATGATGGGCTCGCCGATCTCGTTGAGTTCGGCATCGGTGCGCACGGCAGCGAACTGCGAGGGACGGTCGCGGCGCGGCACGGCGCCAAAGGTTTCGTAGTCGTGCCAGAGGAAGGTGTGATTGGACATCGCGGACGGCTTCTAAGGGAATCGCGCGATTATAGAGCCTTGCGCTGCCCTTGCCGCCACGCAAAGGGGCAAGCGGCGTGATGAAGCTGGTTTTTTCGAGCTGCTGCGCTGCGCTGGCCGGGGTCGTTACCGGCCTGGGCTCATTTGGCCGGCGCGGCGGGAGCGGCCGGTGCCAGCGGCGCCATGGGGGCCGCGTCGCGTTTCAGGACCGTGCGCATGGCCTCCTGCAGCGTGCCGCTGCGCATGGGGGCATTGCCACCGGCGTACTGGATGTTGTCGATGATCCAGCCGCGCGCGTCGCGGGTCATCAGGATCTTGTCGGTCCACTTGGCCGGTGACTGCAGCTTGGCGTCGCTATAGATCAGTTCCACGCTACAACTGGCCTCGCGCTCCTGCGCCTCGCACTGGACCACGCGGAAGGTGGAAGCGCCATTCGGGTTGCCGGTGAAGACATCGCCCTGCACCAGCGGCGGCAGGGGATCGGCATCGGGATCGGCCGCGACTTCGGCGGCAGACTGCGTCGCACGGGCTTCGTCAGCCACCGAGACATCCTTCAACAGATCGAACAGCGGCACCGACAGGAAGCGGCGGAAGGTAATCAGTTCCTTCAGCGTCAGGGCGCCCGAGGGACGGTTCGAGGCATGGGTCTGGTAGAACTCCGTCACCAGTTCCTTGGCCTTGCCCTCTTCATTGGCCGAGCATGCTGCAAGCAACAGGCTGGCGGCGACGACGAGTGTCTTACCGATCCGCTTCAATCCGATTCTCCCTGGTCCAGCCGCGCGTGCGCACTGGCGTGTTGTTTCATGATGCCATTGTCATTTTGATATTTCCTGTCTGCCGGTGCGCAGCGGGACCCGAGGGGCGCAACACGACCAGCCTGACAGAGCGGCATCTTACGCGCTGCGGCTCAGCAGGAAGACCGGGAACACACCGCCAAAAAGCCGCCAATTCCGCAGCGCACCGGCCCCGGCGAGCCGGGCCGGCTCATTCGGCCTGCTGGATGGCGTCGGTGAGGTTGTCGCTCAGGTATTCGCGCTGGGAGGACTGGTCGTTGCCGATGAACTCGATATCGTCGATGCGCCACTGGCGTTCTTCGCGCACCAGCAGGATCTTGTCGTTCCAGGATTCATCCGCGCCATCCTTCTGGTAGCGGAAGCTGACCTGGCAGGAAGCCCGGTCGGCCTCGCTGTCGCAGGATTGCACGGCAAAGGAGGTGGCCCCTTCATACAGCGAGGTGAACAGGTCGCCCTCGATGATGGGAGCGGCTTGCGGGCCGGCCACGGTGTGGTAGCGCACATCGGCGGCTTCGGCGCGGGTCAGCAGGGCGTACAGCGCACGGCTGACCAGTGGCTCGAACTGCTTGAGTTCGTCCGCCGATGGCAGGCCGGGAGCGTGGATCTTGAGATGGACGCGGTAGAAGTTGCCGATCACCTCGGCCTGCTGCTGTTCGTCGCCGCTGAAGTTGTTGCAGCCGGACAGGGCCAGCAGCAGGCCCAGCGCACAGGCAGTGGCGCGCAGAGGGCGAGCGGAGGGGGAGGCTAAACGGAGCAGTGTGGTCATTCTGGTGTTCCTGCGCGCGGTGCGGACCGGCGCTGTTGTCATGGCGGCACATCATCGTCGTGAGGCCGGCAGGGGCGGGCGGTTCGGCCAGCCCCCCGGGCCTGCCCTTTAGTCAGGGGAAGGCCGCAAACGTTCCGCTGCGCCAGGTCGGGTGGCGCGGCGGGTCTCCGTTGTTCGGCGGGCGCGGTCAGCGCACATCGGTCTTACGCGGATTCGGTCAGCAGCGCGAAGTGTTCCACCACCGGCGCCCCGGCGAAGAAGGGGCCGACGATGCCGCGCCATTCGGTGAAGGCGGGCGATTCACGGAAATCCACGGTATGGTTTTCCAGGGTGGCCCAGTACACCATGAGCAGGTAGCGCTCGGGCGATTCGATGCCTTTCTGGACCTTGTGGCCGAGATAGCCGCGCGCCTTGCTGATGGTCTGCGCCAGGCCGCGCTGGATGGCTTCGTCGAATTCTGCTTGCTTGCCGGGTTGGATGCGGATGTCCGCCAGTTCCAGGATCATGTAGGTCTCCAGTGCATAGTCGAGGGGTGCCCGGCACAAACCGGGCGGCTCGATTATCACATGTTCGTCCGAAGCGGGCGTTCAACGGAATTGAACCCTGCCTGAAAAGCTTTCACTCGACCAGGATGCCGCGCTTTTCCAGCTTCTGCGCCATGTCTTCCAGCGTGATCTCGATGGCGCGCGTGCTGATCATGATTTCCCACAGCGACACCAGCAGCGACGCCACCAGCAGCATCAGGCTAATGCCGAAGAATACTTCGGCCCAGCGATTGAAGTCGACGAAGATCAGGTACATCGAGACGGCGCACATGATGAAGCTGGAGACCCCCAATGCCTGCATGTAGCGGGTCAGCACGATGCGTTTCCTGAGATTGAGGATCTGCCGGATCACCAGCCCGCGTTCATCGTTCTGGCCCTGGTTCTGCAGGTTGCGGATCAGCTGCGCCAGCACCAGGAAGCGGTTGGTATAGGCCAGCAGCAACAGCGAGGTCGCGGGAAACAGCAGGGCAGGGGTGGTGAGGTTGATCATCGACATGGCAAGGAACAATCGGGGACGTGATTCTAACCTCTCCCGAGGCGCAAGAAACATGCCCGGGAACGGTCGCTGGCGTTTGCGCAAACGGGCGGTCTGTTTTGGGGCGCCAGCCTGGTGCAGTCGCGCTTTTTGCACCGCCGGGCAGCAGCGCGCCGGGCGGCCGAAATCTTTTACGGATTTTTTTTGCGGGGCAGCGCCGCAGCAATTGTTATTTGTGCGGTCGCTCAATACACTAGCCCCCGTTCCACATCCACGTACAAATCAAAACAAATCCACAACGAAAGGGATCTCCATGTCGGGTTCGTATTTCCCCCAATGGCGGCTGCGCCAAAGCACCAACGACGGCCAGGGGGCCGTGATCGCCGCCGATGAGCGGCTGCCTGCGCCGCAGACGCTGGCCATGGGCGTGCAGCACGTGGTGGCCATGTTCGGTTCGACCGTGCTGGCCCCGCTGCTCATGGGCTTCGATCCCAACCTGGCGATCTTGATGTCGGGCGTCGGTACCCTGCTGTTCTTCCTGATGGTGGGCGGCCGCGTGCCGAGCTACCTGGGGTCGAGCTTTTCCTTCATCGGCCTGGTCATTGCCGTGACCGGTTATGCCGGCTCCGGCCCCAACGCCAATCTCGGCGTGGCACTGGGCGGCATCATCGCCTGTGGTGCCGTGTATGCGGTGATCGGCCTGATCGTCTCCGGCGTGGGCACGCGCTGGATCGAAGCCCTGATGCCGCCGGTGGTGACCGGCGCGGTGGTGGCGGTGATCGGCCTGAACCTCGCACCGATCGCGGTCAAGGGCGTCTCCGGCAGCAGCTTCGACAGCTGGATGGCCCTGGCCACCATCCTCTGCGTGGGCTTCGTGGCGGTGTTTACGCGCGGCATGCTGCAGCGCCTGCTGATCCTGATCGGCCTGCTGCTGGCCTATGTGCTCTACGCGGTGCTGACCAATGGCATGGGCCTGGGCAAGCCGATCGACTTTTCCACCGTGGCCAATGCCGCCTGGTTCGGCCTGCCGCACTTCGCGGCTCCGGTATTCCAGGGCAGCGCCATGGCATTGCTGGCGCCGGTGGCCATCATCCTGGTGGCCGAGAACCTGGGCCACATCAAGGCCGTCTCGGCCATGACCGGCCAGAACCTGGACCGCTACATCGGCCGTGCCTTCATCGGCGATGGCCTGGCCACCATGCTCTCGGGCAGCGTCGGCGGTACCGGCGTGACCACCTACGCCGAGAATATCGGCGTGATGGCCGTCACCAAGATCTACTCCACCCTGGTCTTCGTGGTGGCGGCAGTCATTGCCATCCTGCTGGGCTTTTCGCCCAAGTTCGGCGCGGTCATCCTGACCATTCCGGGCGCGGTGCTGGGCGGCGTGTCGATCGTGGTGTTCGGTCTCATCACCGTGTCGGGTGCCCGCATCTGGGTCGAGAACAAGGTCGATTTCTCCAACAATACCAACCTGATCGTGGCCGCCGTCACGCTGGTGCTGGGTGCAGGCGACTTCACCCTCAAGATGGGCGGCTTCGCCCTGGGTGGCATCGGGACCGCTACCTTCGGTGCCATCATCCTGCATGCCCTGCTGAAACGTCGCGGATGATTCCATCCTGACAAGACGCCGATGCAACAGCGGCAAGGCCGGTCCTGGTGACCGGCCTTTTTTGTTCTACCATTATCTGAGGAGAGTGAAGATTTCCGTTGAGCAATCCTTGGCGGCTGTCTATACTCTGTCGCGTTGCAGCGCAGCGTCGCCGCTACGGCCCCGGGGAAGGGCCGGCCGGAGGCGCATTCCGGCCGCTGCCTGTCGCGGGCCTGGCCCGCCTTTCAGGGGAATCACCGCATGAACTCCGCCCTCCGCCTGCCAGCCCTGCTGTGCATCGCCCTGCCTTTGCTGTCGGCCTGTGACGCCGTGGCCGGCAAGAAGGATTACGCCTATTTCCGCAAGAACATCGAGGAGGCCAAGTCAGTCTCCGACCAGTGCCAGTTGAACGGCACTTCCGGCATGAACGAGGAACAGATCCGGATCTGTGGTGCGGCCCGCGAAGCCTGGGGCAACCGCAACTTCAATTACTGAGCCGGCGCGGCTGCGGGCAGCGGCCGTCACGGCGCTGTCACAAATTTGTCAAAAGCGGTGGTTAGAATGCGGGGTCGTTCATTGCCCCTGGCCCATTCCCGACCCGCCCGCCCATGCACAATCCGCCGGACACCCCGCAAGCCCTGCACCTGCTCTATGAGCCGGCCGGATTCATCTGCGCCTTCCGCTTCGAAGACGGCCATGCGCGCCAGATGAACTGGAATGAAGTTGTTGACTATCATCCCAGTGCGCCGGATTTCACTTGGCTGCACGTCAAGACGGCCGATGTGAAGATCCAGCAATGGCTGGCCCATCACAGCGACATTCCCGAGTACATCACTGAATTCTTGTTGAGCAGCGACACCCATCCGGGCCTGCATGCCACCCCCGAGGGGGTCTATGGCACGCTGACCGATATGAAGATGGAGATCGGCGACACCGGCACCGAGAAGGGTGCGCTGCACTTCTACCTGGATCGCACGCGCCTGTTGACGCTGCGCACCCAGCCGCTGATCTCGACCAACATGCTGCGCCAGAAGGTGCTTGACGGCGGCGACTTCGACAATCCCATGGATCTCTTCGCCGAGCTGTTGCGCTGCCTGGCTGATGGCTTCAATGCGCGCCTGGACAAGCTCAACGACAAGGTCGACGACATCGAATTCTCGGTGCTCTCGGATCGCCGTGCCGAAGACCGTGCCGAGCTCTCCGGCATCCGCCGCCAACTGGCCGAACTGCGCCGCTTCATCGCACCGGAACGCCGCATCCTGGCCCAGTTCCAGCGGCTGCGCCCGGCCTGGGTGCCGCGCGAGGCGCTGGAAGACCTGACCCATGCCCTGGATGAACTCAACGAACTGCATTCCACCGTGGAAGCCGTCTATGAACGCGCCAAGCTGCTGCAGGAAGAGATCGCCTCGCAGATGTCGGAACAGATGAACCGCAACCTGATGGCGCTCTCTGTCCTGACCGCGCTGCTGATGCCGGCCACGCTGGTGTCAGGGATTTTCGGGATGAACGTGGCAGGTCTGCCGGGCCTGCATGATGAGACCTCGTTCTGGATCGTGATGGGATTGATGGGCGGCCTCGGTGTAGCGACCGTGGCCTTCCTGAAGTGGATGAAGATTTTCTGATCCGCAGCCGGGCGGTGGCGGCCCGGCGCGAGGCTGCTCAGTCGCGCGTGGCCATGGCCTCTTCGCTCTCGCGAATGAGCTTGTCGATGTCCAGGTTGTCCACCGGTTCCACCTTCAGCGACAGCGGACGCCACAGCGAATACAGCCACAGGCCGATGCAGCACATGGTGCCCATGAAGAGGGTGATGAAGGCCGACAGGAACAGGCCGATGAAGGGCGAGGCGATCAGGCCGTCATAGCCGATCAGGTGCTTGCCATCCCAAGTGATGGTCTGTGCGCCGAACAGCGAGAGCACGCCCATCAGCGTCGAAAACGGCACCAGCGAAAACGTGGTCCCCACTGCCAGCAGCTTGTAGATGGACGACATCGACAGGCGCTGGATCTTGATCTGCTCGAACATGCGTTCCCCTTGCTCCGCTTGTGGCCGGTGCCATCAAGCTGCGCCATCCCGTTGGCACGGGCGGCTGGCGCACTGCCGCCCGTGTGGCCTTGCGACCGTATTCCCCAGCCGGACCCATGCCGGGTCCGGTGTTGTCCTGCCTGCGCTGAGGCTTACTTGCCCCAGCTGTCCTTGAGCGTCACGGCCCGGTTGAAGATCGGCTGGCCCTCGGTCGAATCAACGCGGTCGGCCACGAAGTAGCCGTGGCGTTCGAACTGGTAGATCTCTCCGGGCTTGGCGGTCTTCAGGGTCGGCTCCAGGTAGGCAGTGATGACTTCCTTGGAGTTCGGATTCAGGGCGGCCAGGAAGTCCTTGCCGCCAGCGTCCGGATGCGGGTCCGAGAACAGGCGGTCGTACAGGCGCACTTCAGTGGCCAGCGCGTGTTCGGCGCTGACCCAGTGCAGGTTGCCCTTGACCTTGTAGTTGGAGCTGCCTTCGGTACCGCTCTTGCTGTCTTCGAAGTAGTTGCAGTGCACGGCGATCACGTTGCCGTGTTCATCCTTGTCGCAGCCGGTGCATTCGACCACGTAGCCGTAGCGCAGGCGCACCTTGTTGCCGGGGAAGAGACGGAAGTAGCCCTTGGTCGGTTCTTCCATGAAGTCTTCGCGCTCGATCCACAGTTCCTTGGTAATCGGGAAGTGGCGGTGCGCGGTGTCATGTTCCGGATGCGCCGGCGGATAGACCGGGGCGCTGCAATCGATGGACACGCCTTCCGGGAAGTTGTCGATGATCAGCTTCAGGGGACGCAGCACGGCCACCGCACGCGGGGCCTTGGGATCGAGGTCTTCGCGCAGGGCACCTTCGAGCACGCTGAAGTCGATCCAGCTGTTGTTCTTGGAAGCGCCGGTGCGGTCGCACATCAGGCGGATCGCCTCGGGCGTGTAGCCACGGCGGCGCAGGCCGACGATGGTGGGCATGCGCGGGTCATCCCAGCCGGAGACGATCTTTTCGTCCACCAGCTGGCGCAGCTTGCGCTTGCTGGTGATGATGTAGGTCAGATTGAGGCGGGCAAATTCATATTGATGCGGCAGCGGCTTCTTGAAGAAACCTTCCTCGGCCAGCTGTTCCAGCAGCCAGTCGTAGAACGGGCGCTGGTCTTCGAATTCCAGGGTGCAGATGGAGTGCGAAATGTTTTCCAGCGCGTCTTCGATCGGATGCGCGAAGGTGTACATCGGGTACACGCGCCACTTGTCGCCGGTGTTGTGGTGGGTGGCGTGGCGGATGCGGTAGATGGCCGGATCGCGCAGGTTCATGTTGGGGCTGGCCATGTCGATCCTGGCGCGCAGGATCATGGAGCCGTCCGGATGCTTGCCGTCGCGCATTTCCTCGAACAGGCGCAGCGACTCCTCTGCCGGACGGTCGCGCCACGGCGAATCCTTGCCGGGTTCGGTCAGGGTGCCGCGGTTTTCGCGCATCTGTTCGGCGTTCTGCTCGTCCACATAGGCCAGACCCTTGCGGATCAGGGCCTGGGCACAGGCGTACATGACATCGAAATAGTTGCTGGCGTAGTACAGGTGCGACTTGCCTTCATGCTCCCAGGAGAAGCCCAGCCACTTGACCGAGTCCAGGATGGTGTCGACGTATTCCTGTTCTTCCTTCTCCGGGTTGGTGTCGTCGAAACGCATGTGGCAGCGGCCGGCGTAGTCGGCGGCCAGGCCGAAGTTCAGGCAGATCGACTTGGCGTGCCCGATGTGCAGGTAGCCGTTCGGCTCGGGCGGAAAACGGGTGACCACCTGCGGCAGGGCCTCGCCATCCTGGCTGCTGCGTTCGGCATAAGTACCCGAGACCAGGTCGGATTCGATGATGCCGCGCAGGAAATTGGTGGAGGGGGCAGGGGTGTGACCGTTTTTCAGTTCGTTGCTCATGGGATGAATCGGGAGGAATGCCTGTTTATTCAGATGGCAAGCATTTTACCGCAGCTGCCCGGTTCCACGGGCGTTGCGGCCGTTCCCGCGGGAATTTTTGCTCGTTGGCAAGGCGGCTGGAGCCGATATGAAGCTTTTTTACCGGGTCTTGTTACAGAAGATACGCCCATGCATTACCTGTCAGGCATGGCCGCTGGCACTCTGCGAGCGTGGCCTGGCATCCCGCCGGGCGCAGTGAACAAAAACGCCAAAACACAAGGAGTGCATCATGAGCCGTTGGATCAAGCTGATCGTCGCCGCTGCGGTGGCTGCTGCCACGCTGTCGGCCTGCGTGGTGGTGCCGGTGGGCCCGCCGCAGCCGCATTACTACCGTCCTTATTACGGACCCGGTTATTACTATGGCCGCTGATGGCTGAGGAGGGATCCGCTACATCTGCTTGAACAGATGGGCGAACAGGCGGCTGACCGCCAGTTTCTCCGGGCGGTCGCGCAGGGTCACGAAGAGCTTGCCGCTCTCTTCCCGCAGCGCCGCCTGGATCTGCCGCACCTGGACCACGGTGCCGCGATGGATCTGCCAGAACTGGCGGCCATCGAGCTGGGGGATCAATTCCCGCAGGCTGGTCCGGATCAGCGCGCTGCCCTCGGCGCTGACCACATTCACATATTTGTCGGTGGCTTCGAAATAGATCACCTCGTCCACCGGAATCAACTTCACCTTGTTGCCGACCGCCGCACGGATGTAGTCCAGCCGGGGCGGCGCGTCTTCCACGGCGGGCGCGGACAGCGCACGCAGCTGCGCCAGCGCGCGTTCCAGATGGCTGTCCTGGTCGCTGGCGGCGCGCTGGGCCAGCAGCGCTTGCAGGCGCGCCACCGTCACCGCCAGCCGGTCCTGGCTGACCGGCTTGAGCAGGTAATCGATGGCTGCCCGCTCGAAGGCTTGCAGGGCGTAGTCGTCATAGGCCGTCACGAAGACGATGAGCGGGAAGGGGCGCCCGGCAGGCCACTCGTCCGCCAGTTCGCCGGCCACCTCCAGCCCGCTACGGCCGGGCATCTTGATATCCAGGAACAGCACATCCGGCAGCAAGGCCAGCGCCTGTTCCAGCGCTTCATCGCCATTCGCGGCCAGGTGCGGTGCGGGCAGATCAGGCCAGCAGCGTGCCAGGGCCTGGCGCAGGGCATTGGCCAGCAGGGGTTCGTCTTCGGCGATCAGGGCAGTGGGCGCGGCCATGGGGGACTCCGGACAAAGCGGCAGGGGAGTCAATGATGATCCAGCAGGCGGGTGTTCTTGCTGCTGCGGTGCGCCGCCTTGAGGGTCTTGAGCGGGATGGTGATCTGCGCCATCGCGCCGGCCGGTACGTTGTGGGTGATGATGAGTTCAGCCAGCGGGCCGTAGAGCGTCACCAGGCGCTCGCGGATGTTGTCCAGTCCGAAGTGCATGCCGATCACCGGTTCCTTCTGGGCGGGCGGCTGGTTCAGGCTCACGCTGGTGGGCAGGCCCACGCCGGTATCGAGCACGCTCAAGACCAGCATGTCATTGTGCACCGCGGCCCGCACGGTGCAGTTGCCGCCGGCCACCTTGGGCTCCAGGCCATGCTTGATGGCGTTTTCCACCAGCGGCTGCAGCAGCATCGGGGCCAGGCGCAGCTTGCCGAGGTGTTCCGGCAGTTGCAGGGTGTAGGAAAGGCGCAGCCCCATGCGCAGCGACATCAGTCCCAGGTAGGCCTTGATGAGGTCGAATTCCTTTTGCAGCGAGGTGCTGTCAGCCCGCGAGGCCGACAGGGTCGTGCGCAGGTAGTGCACCAGCTGGTTCAGCATCAGCTCGGCCTGCAGCGGATCGGTGCTGATCAGCGACTGCAGCGTGGCCAGCGTGTTGAAGAGCATGTGCGGCTCGATCTGGGCCTGCAGCATCTGCAGTTGCGCCTGTACCGCCTGCTTTTCGACCTGGCTGGCGTGGGCTTGCAGGGCGGCCATCTTCTGGCGGTTCCAGAAGAAGACGGTAGCGCCGAAGCACACCAGGAAGGTCAGCACGATCACCGCAATGATGTTGTCGCTCTGCTCCGGGACCATGTTGAGGATGGGCTGGTCCATCAGCAGGCTGGCCAGGATGCGCCCCAGCAGCACTGCCAGCGGGGCCATCACGGCGATGATGGCGAGGAAACCCAGCTTGTTGGGCTCGCCATCGCCCCAGATCGCCAGCCGCGTGCCGTTGATGAGCAGCATGGCCAGCAGGCCGATGCACATCGAGACCTGCAGGTTTTCATAGAACGTACCGCCAATGCGCATCAGGTAAGTCACGGCCAGCGCGCACAGCAGGTTGATGACCAGCGTGGGCAGCAAGGCCAGCGCCAGCTGGCGCAGCAGGACGATCAGGCGGGGCGGAAGGGCGGTATCGTGTTGGGTCATGCGTTTCCAGGATGAAGCAAGCAAGCGGCCCGGCGTACCGGGCTCTCTTTAGCGGCGGCGCAGTTCACGGGCGATCAGCGCCTGCTTCCAGCCGGCGGGAAAACGCCCGAATACGCTCAAGGCGTGGAATAGTACCCCGATTCCCCAGCCAAGGAGAGGCCCCAGGCTCCACCAGTGGCGGTGCTGGCCCATCAGGTTCAACAGGATCAGGCCGGTGTTGACCGCCAGGTAAATGCCGAAATGATGGAAAAAGCCGACCTGGCGCGCTACCCGCCGCTCGGCATGGGCCAGCTCCTCGGGCGAGGCAGCGGTGATATGAAGATTCTGGTCAGAAAGGGAGGAGGGGGCAGTGTCGCGCATGATGGCCTCGCAGTGGTGGGGTGAATGATGGCGCAAGCATGCGCCGCCGCGCCGGCTCGGGCGAGCCACTTGCGACGGGCGGCATTCTGGCGGGTGCCAACGGCTTGTCGCGCGGCGTGATCTGCTCTACCTTATGCGCCGATTGCCTTGATCCTTCT
>NZ_DBIC01000298.1:0-41977 GCF_002296545.1 Herbaspirillum sp. UBA812
CGACATCATGATGATGGCGTTGAGCACGGCCACCCCGAACAGGGCAATGAAGCCCACCGCCGAGGACACGTTGAGCGTCATGCCGCGCAGATGCAGTGCCACCAGCCCGCCCAGCGTGGCCAGCGGAACGCACAGCAGAATGAGCGCAGGCTGGCGCAGGTTCTTGAACTCGGCAAACAGCAGCACGAACATCAGGGCCAGCGCCATCGGCAGGATCAGCGCCAGGCGCGCCTGGGCGCGTTGCTGGTTCTCGAACTGGCCGCCCCAGGCGATCTGGTAGCGGCCGTGGTCGTACTGCACCTGCTGCGCGATGCGTGCCTTGGCGTCCTCCAGGAAGGAGGCCAGGTCGCGGCCGCGCAGGTTCAGGCGCACCGTCAGGTGGCGGCGGTTCATCTCGCGGGTGATGGTGGTCTCGCCATCTTCCATGGTGATGTGCGCCACCTGCGACAGCGCGATGTGCGCACCGTTGGCGGCCACCAGCGTCAGGTTGCCCAGCGCCTCGGGCGTGGAGCGGGCGCGGCCATTGAAGACGGCGGCCACGTTGTAGCTGCGTTCCTCGATGAAGACCTGGGTCACCGGACTGCCGCCGATGCCGGTCTGGATCAGCGCCATGATGTCGGCCACGTTGATGCCCAGCCGGGCGGCGGCAGCACGGTCCACATTCACGCGCACCTGGGGCAGGCGCGGCTCCTGGTCGATGACCACGTCAGCCGCGCCCGGCACGTCCTGCAGCACGCCTTGCACGGCCGTGGCCAGCACGCGCATCTCGCCGAAGTCGTTGCCGTAGATCTTGACCGCCAGGTCGCTGTGCGAGCCGGAGAGCTTGTCCAGCACGCCATCGATCATGGGCTGCGTGAAACCGACATCGATGCCGGCCAGCTTCTTGTAGCGCTCGGCCATGTGCGCGGTCAGTTCCTGCTTGGTCCAGCCGGAGGCCCATTCGGAATAGGGATGCAGCGTCACCGCAGCCTCGATGTGGGAGGGCGTGAACGGATCGGTGCCATCGTCATTGCGGCCCACCTGGGTCACGATGTGCTCGACCTCGGGAAACTCGCGGGTCGCGGCACGCAGCCGGTCGGCCAGCTCGCTGGCCTTGTCCAGCGACACGCCCGGCGGCAATTGCACCTGCAGCCAGATCGAGCCCTCATCCAGATACGGCAGGAAGTCGCGCCCGATGGTCGCTCCCAGCACCCCGATGGCGGCCAGGGTCAGGGCGGTGGCGGCCAGTACGAAGCGGGATTTGCCGACCAGTCGTCCCAGCACCTGGCGGTAACGCGGCTCCAGCCAGGCCAGCACCGGGTTATGGAAAATCTTCACCGGCTTGCGATAGGCCAGCCACGACAGGCCAGGCGTCAGCAGCAAGGCCACCAGCAGCGCGCCCAGCAAAGCGAAGCCAACCGCAAAGGCCATCGGCGCGAACAGCTTGTACTCGATGCGCTGGAAGGCGAACAGGGGCAGGTAGGCAATGATGATGACCAGCATGCCGAAGAAGATCGGCCGCGCCAGCTGGCGCATCAGCTGCTGGATGTCGGCACCGGTAATCTCGCCTTGCGGACGTTCTTCGCGCAGGCGCAGCACGCTCTCCACCAGCACGATGGCGCCATCGACCAGGATGCCGAAGTCGATCGCCCCCAGCGACAGCAGGTTGGCCGGGATCTTGAAATGATGCATCAGGATGAAGGCCGTCAGCAGCGACAGCGGAATGGTCATGGCCACGATGGCCGCCGCGCGCGCACTGCCCAGGAACAGCAGCAGCACCAGCGACACCAGCAGCATGCCTTCCACCAGCGTCTTGCCGACCGTATGCACGGTGGCGTCCACCAGCTTGCTGCGGTCGATGTAGGGCACGATCTTCACGTCCTTGGGCAGGATGTGTTCGTTGAGGTCCTGCACGGCCGCATGGACGCCTTCCATCACGCGCGAGGGATTCTCGTTCTTCAGCAGCAGGGTGATGCCTTCGATGGCATCGGACTGGCCATCAATGCCCAGCACGCCATGGCGCTCCTGGTTGCCCAGCACCACCTGGCCCAGATCCTTGACCAGTACCGGCACGCCATTCTTTTGCGACACCACGATATTGCCCAGGTCGTCCAGGCTGCGGATGAGTCCGACGCCGCGAATGACCAGGCCCTGTTCGCCGCGTTTCATGATGCTGCCGCCGGCATTGGCATTGTTGGCCGAGATGGCCTGGCTGATCTGGCTCAGCGAGGTGTTGTACTTGACCAGTTTGGCCGGATCCAGCTGCAGCATGAACTGCGTCGTGAGCCCGCCGAAATTGGACACATCCACCACGCCGGAGACTTGCTTGAGGCGCGGTATCACCTTCCAGAACTGCAGCTCGGAGAGTTCACGCAGGTCGCGCGTCTTCGATTGCAGGGTATAGCGGTAGATCTCGCCGATGGGCGAGGTCAGCGCATCCAGCCCCGGCTGCGCGCCATAGGGCAGGCTGACGGCGGCGATGCGCTCCTGCAGGCGCTGGCGCGACCAGTAGTCTTCGGCACCATCATTGAAGACCACCGTGATGAGCGAGAGGCCAAAGGTGCTCTCCGAGCGCATCACGTGCATGCCCGGCGTGCCCATGATCTGGCGCTCCAGCGGAATGGTGATCTGCTGTTCCACCTCTTCGGCGGCCAGGCCGTTGACCTGGGTGACCACCTGCGAGGTGACGTCGGCGATGTCGGGATAGGCCTCCAGCGGCAGCTGGTTCCAGCAATACCAGCCGTACAGGGCGGCCAGCAGGAACACCAGCTGGACGATGCCGCGGCGCTGGAAGCAGAGGTTGACGAGACGTTCAATCATTGAGCAGCACTCCATCCTGGGTGACGACGCGGTCGCCCGATGCCAGACCGGCGGTCACTTCGACCGCATCGCCGATCTGCGCGCCGAGGCTGACCTTGCGGGCGGCGAATTTCCACGGGGCCACTTCCACGAAGACGCGATTGGCAAAGCCGCTTTGCACCACCGCCGTCATGGGCACCAGCAGACCGGGCCGGGACGGCTCGTGCAGGGTGGCCTGGGCGAACATGCCCGGCTTGAGCCGTTCATCGGGATTGGCGGCGCGCATGCGGACCTTCACGGTGCGGGTATCCGGGTCCAGTACCTGGGCCACCGATTGCACCCTCGATGGCAGTACCTGGCCCGGATAGGCGTCCAGCGTCAGATCGGCGTCCTGGCCGGGGCGCAGGCGCGCCAGGTCCTTCTCCTGGGCGCTGGCGGTGACGTAGACGGAGGACAGATCGGCCACCGTCATCACCGAGGCCGTGGCGTCGTTCCAGAAACTGCCGGCGGCGGCGTTGAGTTCGATCACGTGGCCACTCACGGGCGAGCGCACCGCCAGCCGCGCGGCACCGCTGCTGCTTGCGTTGCCGCCGAGTGCGGCCACGCGCGCCTGGGCGCGGGCGGCTTCGCTGTCGGCCTGCTCATAGTCGCTCTGCGCCTGTTCCAGGTCGCGCCGCGCGGAAATGTTGGCCTGGTCCAGGCTGCGCTGGCGTTCCAGATTGCGTCGTGCGAGCTGCACCGCTGCCTGCGCCTTGCGCGCATCGCTGACGGCCTGGCCCAGGTCGGAGGAATCGATTTCGAACAAGACTTCGCCGGCCTTGACCGCATCGCCCAGGCGCTTGTGCAGCAGCACGATGCGCCCGGTCGTCGGGGGCAGGATCCTGGCCAGCTTGGCCGGATCGGCCTCCACCACGGCCGGCAGGCTGAAGGGGATGGCCATCGGACGGGCCTCGATGGTGGCGGTTTTCAGGGTACTGCGCAGCGCCGAGCCCGCAGGAACGACGATGGCCTCGCCTTCATGGGTCAGCGTGGGACTGGCGGCCGGATTCGGCTTGAGCTCGCCGGCCATGAGCGGCAGGGTGCCGCGTACGGCGATGACAAGCAAAGCGGCTGCGCCGAGCAGGGCGAGGACGCCGCTGCGCGTGGAGATTCTGGTTTTCATGGTGGCACCGTGGACTGTGCGGTTGGGGGGAGGGACGGGTGTCCGCGTGGCGAAGTCGCCGCTGTGTCTTGCAGCCGCGCCGCCGGGCCGTCGCCGTGGGCCGCGCTGCAGAAAACGTCGCTATGATAGGGGGCCTGGTTTCCGGGGTTTCTGAATGTTTCTTCAGGAAACGGGCCGCCAGCCCATGGTTTAATCCCGATCTCGATGACGCACGTGAATGGAAAGGTATGCAACTCCTGTTGGTGGAAGACGACATGAAAGCCGCGCGACTGCTGGCCCAGGGCTTGCAGGAAGAAGCTTTCGCGGTGACGGTGGCGCACAGTGCGGAAGAGGCGCTGGCGCTGCTGGATCGTCCCTTCGACGTGGCCATCTTCGACCGCATGCTGCCCGGCATCGACGGTCTGGCGCTGTGCCGGCGCGTGCGCCAATCGCAGGTGCTGTGGCCCATCCTCATGCTGACCGCGCGCGATGCGCTGGGCGAGAAGGTCGAGGGCCTGCATGCCGGGGTCGACGATTACCTGGCCAAGCCCTTCGCCTTCGAGGAATTGCTGGCCCGCCTGCATGCCTTGCTGCGTCGTCCGCGCCAGCTGCAGGTGCTGCATTTGCAGCTGGCCGACCTGCGCATCGACCTGCTGGCGCATGAGGTCATGCGCGACGGCCAGCGGCTGGACCTGACGCAGAAGGAATACGCCGTACTGGTGCTGCTGGTGCGCAACAGCGGCCAGGTAGTCAGCCGCCAGCAACTGGCGGAAGAAGTCTGGCATGCCGACCTGATCGCCATCGACAACCTGATGGACGTCCACATCAAGAACCTGCGCCGCAAGATCGAAGCCGATGGCCGGCCGGCGCTGATCGAGACCTTGCGAGGGCAGGGCTTTCGCATGCGCGGTGACGGCGCGCCATGAGCATGGGTTTTCGCAAACGGCTGCTGCTGGTGCATATGCTGGCCGTGGTGCTGATCGTGACATGTGCGGCGGCGGCGGGCTGGTGGCTGCTTTCGCAATCCGTGCTGGGCCAGCTCGATGCCGCGCTGCTGGCATTGGGTGAGACCGAGGCGGGCCTGCTGGTGGAGGGTGCGCCCGATGCCATCCACGTCCACGAACCGCGTGCCGGTACGGCACCGCCTTCGCTGGTGCGGCTGGACCGGCTGGTACAGATCATCGATGCCGACGGCCAGGTGCTCGCGCGCAGCAACAACCTGGGTGCGGGAACCCTGCCGGTCTCGGCCGACCTGCTCAAGCGCCTGGAGGGCGGACAGACCGTCTTTGAAACCCTGCCCAAGGCGAGCGAAGAACCCTTGCGCATGGCGGCGGTGCCGGTCAAGCTGGGCGAGCGCCGGTTTGCGGTGCTGGTGGCCGGCTCGCTGGACGATGCGGACCATATCGTCGAATCAGCCGCCTTGCTGTTCGGCGGCCTGGCCGTGGCGCTGCTGCTGGCGCTGGCGGCGGCGGGGGCGATTCTCACCGGCCGCCTGTTCGGCACGGTCGAGCGCATCGCCGCGCAGGCGCGCCGCATCAGCGATGCCAGCCTGGGCGAGCGGCTCGCGCATCCGGGCAGCGATGACGAGATCGGGCATCTGGTGGACACGCTCAATTCCATGCTGGCACGGCTGCAGCGCGCCTTTGAACTGCAGCGCAACTTCACGGCCAATGCCGCCCATGAGATCCGCTCACCGCTGTCGCGCCTGCGCACCGAGATCGAGCTGTCGCTGCGGCGGCCGCGCTCGGTGCAAGAGCAGGTGGCCACCCTGCAATCCTGTCTGGAGGAAGTGGCCGGGCTGACCAGCATGGTCGAGGAGCTGCTGCAGCTGGCGCGCCTCGATGCCGGTCAGGAAAGCCGACAACCCGAGCGCATTGCGCTGGATGCGGTGATGCGCGAGGCCATCGCCAGATGGCAAGGCACGGCCGCTGCAAGACGCATCCGGCTGGAGCTGCACGCACCGGAGACGGTCCACGCCTGCGTGGGCGAGCGCGCTGCCTTGCTGGTGTTGAACAACCTGCTGGACAACGCCATCAAGTTCTCCGCGCCCGATTCGGCGGTGGAGATCCGCGTATTTGCCGAGGGTGACGGGGCCACGCTGGAAGTGCTTGATCGCGGCCCCGGCATCGCCAGTGGCGACCAGCCGCAACTGTTCGAACGCTTCTATCGCGGTCGCGCTTCGCAGCAGGGGCAGACCAGCGGCGCCGGACTGGGACTGGCCATCGTGCGCGCCGTGCTGGACGGCTATGGTGCCAGCATCACCCTGAGCAATCGCGGCGATGGCATGGGGGCAGCCTGCCGGCTGCACTTCCCGTGCGGATCGACGGCGCTGCAGTAAGGCCTGAGGACGCTGCCGTTCAGACGATCTTGCAGGGGATGGAGGCGTCCTCGTCGATGCTGTAGACGGCGCACAAGCGATGGTAGCCATCCGCCACCACGGTGCGCTGGCCTTCCTGGCGCACCAGGAGCAACGGGGAAAGCGCGGTGCCGGACTGGATTTTCTTGATGTCCTTTTCGACGTGGTCATTGCTCACGCCCAGCGGCGACAGTCCCGAGGCACGCAGAATATCCTTGGCCTTGAAGCCGGACATGGGCGCGGCGCGTAACTTACGGACCAGCTCTGCGCAATGCGCATCGTCGTACAGCAGATTGAGATAGGACTGGGCGGCCGGATAATCATGCTCTTCCGGTTGCGGCAGCCATGCAATCGGGGTGGTGCGGGTCTTGTCATTCATGCGCTTGCTCCTTCATTGGCTGAGGCTGACATCAGGGCGTGCCGGGATGCTGCTCGCCGCCTGTCAGCGCCATCTCGCAGGGAGCAGACCGTGGCATGGACTGACCGGTCCGTCAGCGAGGGCGAAGCGCCGGCCACCCTGCGTTCAACTGGCCGGCAGCACCTTCAGGCGTGCGTATCGATCATGGTACCGAGCCTTCCTGACATCAGGCTGGCTGTCGCGGCTGTTGCGTCGACCAGAAGGTTCAGTAACGCGCATCGGCCGGTTTCTTGTCCCGCGGCCAGTCCCTGGTCTTGGGTGCGAAGTCGGGACGCGGCTGATGCGTGAAGAACTCCGCCACATCCACCGCTTCCTGGTCCGACAGCCCGCCTTGGCCTAGCGGGAAACGGTCATGCAGGGCGATCGGCATGTTGCGTTTGACGAAGGCGGCAGCGGTGTAAGTGCGCGCCATGCCGGCACCGATGTTGAAGGACTGCGCGCCCCACAGCGCCGGGTAGACCCACTGGCCGGACGGGCTGCGGATGCCTTCGCCCTGCGCGCCATGGCAGGCGGCACACTGCGCGTGGTAGATGCGTTCGCCATTGACCGGATCGGGCTTGAGTTTCTGATCGATCTTGCCGATGCCACGTCCCGGTACTTTTTCACCGGGCTGCGCGTCACGGCGCATCCACTCGATGTAGGCCAGCATGGCCTGCATGTCCTGCGATCCCGGCGGCAGTGGCTTGCCATCCATGGAGCGTGGGAAGCAGCCATTGATGCGATCTTCCAGCGTGATGACACGCCCGGCCCGTGCCGCATAAGTCGGGAAGGCGGCCGACACGCCCACATAGGGCGACCCGCCGCCGACGGTGCCCGCATTGAGATGGCAGCTGGCACAGTTCAGTCCGTTGCCGACGTGCTGCGGCAGCAGGCGTCCCGTCTCGATATTGAGGCGGGCACCAAGGATGAGCTGTGTGGCATTTTTTTCTTTCAGCATGTCAGCCAGGCGCGGCGCTTCGAAGCGCGGCCCCACCGTATTTGCCGGCTGCGCGCCCAGTTCGGCGCGCAGCCTTGCGACTTGGCGCTCACTGATATCCGCCTGTGGACGGCCGCCCCAGCTGGTCCGCGCAAAGTTGAGAATCTCGGCAATCTCGCCATCGCTCAACGCGGAAAACGCCGGCATGCTCATTGCCTTGGGCTGGGCATGGGTGCGCGCCGCACGCCAACCGGTGAGCATGATGTGGATCAGCGAGGCGGGCTCATTGCTTTGCAGGGTCGGATTGCCCGCCAGCGGCGGGAACAGCCCCTGCACCCCGTTGCCGTCGCTACGATGACAGGTGGCACAGAACTGCACGTAACCCAGCCCGCCGCGCGAGAGGTAGAGGTCGGCCGGGATGGCAGCGGCGACGGGTGCGGCGGTGGCCTGCGGCGGGCGCTGGCGCGCGGGCGAGGGCAGGCTGGCCAGATACGTGCCGATGGCCAGCAGATCCTCGTCGCTCATGTATTGCGTGCTGTGCTGGACCACGTCGACCATGTTGCCTGCCACCGTACCGAAGCGGTTGCTGCCGGTGCGCAGCAGCCCGGCCACATCCGCGGGCTGCCAGCGGCCGCGAAGGTCGAGCGCGCGCCAATTCTCCACCGTCTCGCCGGAGAGGAACAGCGGGCCATTGCTGCCGGATTCACTCATGGTTTTTTCCTGCATGCCGATACCCCGCGGTGTATGGCAGGCCCCGCAGTGCCCCGGCCCCTGCACGATGTAGGCTCCGCGATTCCATTGGGCCGACTGTGCAGGATCGGGCCGGAATGGACCGGCTTGCAGGAAGGCCATGTTCCATAGCGCCATCCCCCAGCGCTGGTTGAAGGGGAAGGACATCTCCAGCGGCCGGTTGGGTAGCGCCAGCGGCTTGACCGCCTGCATCAGGTAGACATAGAGCGCGCGCATGTCCTCTTCGCTCATCTTGGCGTAGGACGGGTAGGGCATCGCGGGATAAAGATGGCGACCGTCCGCCGTTACGCCCTCACGCATGACGCGATCGAATTGGGCGAAGCTGTATTGCCCGATTCCGGTCTGGCGATCTGGCGTGATGTTGGTGGAATACAGCTTGCCGAACGGCGTCTCCAGCGCCAGGCCGCCAGCCATCGGCTTGCGCTTGTCTTGGGTATGGCAGGCCACACAGTCGCCCAGCCGGGCGACATAGCGGCCGCGCAGAACTTGCTCGCGGGTACTGGCATCGAGTGCGTCGCTGAAGTCGGAAGGAAGATCGTCGCTCAGGCTGGCCGCGCTCGTCGGCATGGCGATGGCCGGTGCGGCAGTGGCCAGCGGTGAGCAGAGCATCAGCGCGGCGAGCAAGAGAAAAATCAGGGGAAGAAGGGGGCGGTGAAGTGTTGTCATGATGGGTCCGGATCGTTATTCCGAGAGTGAAACCTGCCCCATTTAAACCTTGCACTGTGACCACATCGATGCGCTGATCGGAAGGCGTTTGATCTTCCGCAAAGACCGCTGGCGCGGCCTCTGTCAGGTTTTTGATGGATTTCACAAACCGGCCTTTCGCAACAAAAAACGCCACCCGAAATGTCCGGATGGCGTGGTCGACGAAGGCGGCGCAGCATTCGCTGCGCGGGTGGCGAATCCGCTTACTTGCGTGGCGAGCGCAAGGACATGCGCTGCAGGATGGGCATGCGATCAAACAACTGGTGCCACAGCGTACCCAGCACATGCAGCCCGACCAGGAAATACACCGCATTGCCCATGAATTCATGCACTTCCTTGATGGGACCGCGCACGGCCATGTCCTTGGCCAGAATCACCGGCAGCGTCATGCCGAAGAACACCACATCACGGCCACCGGCCTGGGTGAACAGGATGCCGGTGATGGGCAGGCCGATCATCACGGCATACAGCAGCAGGTGCACGGCGCTCGCGCCCAGCTGCTGCAGGCGCGGCAGCGGCAGTTCGGGCGGCACGCCCAGCAGCTTGCGCGCGATCAGGCGCACCACGACGAAGATCAGGACCAGTTGACCGGCATGCATGTGCACCGTGCGCAGCAGGTCGCGCAGCGGGTCGCCCTTGGGGATGTCGTCGCGGTATTCGATGGTGGCCAGCGCCACCACGAACAGGACGAACATCAGCCAGTGCAGCGCGGCGTAGAGGGGGTGGTAGCGGGTGCCTTGCCCGAGGGCATTATTGGTTTTGTTCATCTGGGTTCCCATTGGAAAAATGAGCCTGCATGGTAAGTCAGGAAACTTAGTTCAGCATTAGCCTCGCGCAAGAAACTGCTGACCAAACCTGACTCAGGCCTGGCCCGGCGCAGGAATATCCAGGATCACGCGCAATCCGGTCTGTGATTTCTCGTCCGTTGCCGCCAGCTCGATCATGATATCCAGCCGCGCTGCCACCGACTGCACGATGGCCAGCCCCAGGCCAGCACCGGGAGCGGCTGCGGGATCGAGTCGATGGAAGGGCTGGAACACGCACTCGCGCTCGCTGGCCGGAATGCCGGGACCATTGTCGGTGATCTCAAGACGCACGCGACCCGGCGGTGTCTGAGCCGCTACGGCCAGCGCCAGGCTGATGCAGCCCCCCGGCGGCGTATAGCGGATCGCGTTGTCGATCAGGTTGCTCAGCAGCAATCCGAGTTCTACCGGATTGCTGTCCACCTCGACCTCCAGCAGTCCGTCCACGCCAAGGTCGATATCCTTTTGTTGAGCCAGTGGCAGCAGGTCCTCCAGCACCGGGCGCACGGCCTCGCGCAGCAGCAGCCGGGTGCGCGGCGAGGCTGCCATCTGATCCTGGACGCGCGCCAGGGCGAGCAATTGGGTGACCAGCGTGCGCGCCCGCTCCAGCCCCTGTTCCAGACGCTGCAAGCGTGCGCGGGCGGTATCGGATAGGTCGCTGTGCTGCAGCCCTTCGGCCTGCAGCGAGAGTGCGGCCAGGGGCGTGCGCAACTCGTGCGCGGCATCGGCCACGAAGCGGCGCTGTGCCGTCATCGCGCCTTGTACACGCGCCAGCAGGCGATTGATGGCGTCGACGAAGGGGCTGATTTCAAGGGGCAGGCCTTGGGTGGCCAAGGGATCGAGCTGGTCATCGCGCCGCTGGTCGATCTCGCGGCGCAGTTGGGCCAGCGGCGCGAACAGCGTGCGCATGATGTGCCGGAGTGCCAGCAGCAGCACCGGTACCAGAAGCAGGACGGGAATGACTGCGCGCCAGGCACTGCGCGAGGCAATGCCATCGCGCACATCGGTCTCCTGCGCCAGCGCGATGCGGCGGCCGGAAGCAAGCGGCTGGACATAGACGCGGAAATTCTCATGAAACATGACGGCCGTCTGGAAACCGTCCTGCAAGCCTGCCGGCAGCGGCAAGGCGGTAGCAGCCGGCAGGCTCTGGCCTGGCTCGGGGAGCCATTGCACGCTGATGCGCGATTCATGATCGGCCCCGGGATAGCTGCCCTCGGCCCCATCCGCGGGCAGGGTACCGCCCAGGCGGGCGATGAGTGTGCCCACCTGCAGCAACAGGTCGTCCTGCTGCCGGATCGAATCGCGATAGGCGCTGAGGAAGCCGAAGACGCCGGCACCCAGGGCCACCAGCAGAATGGCCAGCGTCAGCGCCAGCGACAGCCGTGCTTGCAGGGATCGCTGCAGGTGTTTCATGAAACGCTTGCTCCGCGCGCCACCATCCAGCCCATGCCGCGCACATTCCTGATGGCCGTACGATCCAGTTTCTTGCGCAATGCATGGATCAGGAATTCGACCGCATTGCTTTCCACTTCCTCGCCCCAGCCATAAATCCGTTCTTCCAGTTCGCTGCGCGACAGGATCGCGCCAGGGCGATGCATGAGTGCCTGCAGCAGGGCGAATTCTCGGGCCGACAGCGCCACTGGCGGCTGGCCTTGCCAGCGGGCGGTCTTGTCGGCCAGATCCAGAGACAGTTCGCCGTTGTCCAGTACTACCGTAGCCGCCCCCGACTTGCGCCGCATCACCGCGCGCAGGCGCGCCAGCAATTCGCCCATGGCAAAGGGCTTGAGGATGTAGTCGTCAGCACCGCTGTCGAGTCCGTCGATGCGGTCCTGCACGCCATCGCGGGCGGTCAGGATCAGCACCGGGGTGGCGGCGTGCCGGCGCAACTGGCGCAGTACCTGCAAGCCATCGGCACCGGGCAGGCCCAGATCCAGCAGGACGGCGTCGTAGTCCTGCTGGTCCAGGGCAGCATGCGCGGCGTTGCCGTCGCGCACCCAGTCCGCCGCGTAGCTGGCCTCCCGGAGGGCCGCGCGGACTTCCTCGCCGATCATGGCGTCATCTTCCACCAGCAGTATTCGCATCGCTTGCCATGCCTCCTTCAATGCATCCGGCCATTGGACCGGATGGTGCCAGAGTCTAAGGCAAAAGCGCGAGTGACTGCGGAAAAGTGAGCCAGGCCGCCGTCGGGAAAGCCCTCCGGCTTGTATGGATCAAATCACGATTCGAGCCATACATGCTCGGCAAAGGAGTATCCCATCATGCCGCCCAGCGGAATCGGCGAGAGGCCCTTGACCTTGCTGCTGTAGCCATCCAGCAGGGCGAGGAACATGGGGATGCCGATCCCGGCTTCCTCATGGATGATGGTTTGCATGTCTCCATACATCTGCTTGCGCTTGCCGGCATCGATCTCGGCCCGTGCTGCGGTCAGCAACTGGTCGAACTTCTCGCTCTTGAAGCGCGACTCGTTCCAAGCCGCCTGTGACTGGAAGAACTGCGTGAGCAGCACATCGGCGCTGGGGCGCGGGTTGACGTTGCCGAAGCCGACCGGATTGCTGAGCCACTGGTTGGACCAGTAGCCTTCCGGTGGCATGCGCTTGAGTTCGAGGTCCAGTCCGACGCGCTGTGCGGTCTGCTGCAGCACCGTGGCGATGTCCACCGAATACATGGCCGCCGCCGAACAGACCAGCGGTATCTTGCCGCTCACGCCGGACTTCTGCAGGTGGTATTTGGCCTTGTCCAGGTCCATCTGGCGCTGCGGCAGGCCGGCGAGGTAGAAGGGGTTGGTCGGATCGATCGGCTGGTCATTGCCCAGCACCGCATGGCCGCGTGCGATGTTTTTGCGCATGACCTCACGGTCCATCAGGTACTTCATGGCCAGCACGAAATCGGGGTTGCTGCCGGGGCCCACATCCTTGCGCAGGATCAGGTCGGTATAAGCCCCGGATGGCGTTTCCAGTACCGCAAAGCCGGCACTGCCCTTGACGCGCTCGATGGAGCGCGGATTGAGGTTGGCCACCAGATCGAGTCCGCCCGAGAGCAGGGCGTTGACGCGCGCATTCTCGTCGCCGATGCCGGCGAATTCGATCTCGTCCAGATAGGGCTTGCCGGGTTTCCAGTAATTCTCGTTGCGCACCACCACCGAGCGGATGCCGGGAGTGAATTCCTTGAGCTTGTAGGGACCGGTGCCGATGCCGGTGCTGAAATCACTGGTCCCGGCCTTCACGATGTGGAAGTGGAAGGTGCCGACGATGACCGGCAGGTCGGCATTCGGCGCGGCCAGGGTGACGGTCACTTCATTGGGGCCGGTTTCCTTGACGCTCTCGATCTGGTCGGCCAGGGTCTTGGCCTTGGATGCGGTGGCCGGATCCTTGTGGCGCATGATCGAGTAGACCACGTCGGCCGGGGTGAACGGCTTGCCGTCATGGAAGACCACGCCCTTGCGCAGCTTGACGGTCCAGGTGATGGCGTCGGTGGTCAGCATTTCTTCGGCCAGCACCATCTGCGGTGCGAGCTTGCCATCGAGCTTGGTCAGGCCGTTGTAGAACATGTGCACCCGGGTGTAGTCGGTGGAGTGCGCGGTCTTGGCCGGGTCCAGGGTATCGGCAGTGGAGCTGGTCTGGGTGGCGATGCGCATCTTGCCGCCGCGCTTGCCGGTCTGCGCCATGACGCTGCCGCTGGCCGTCAGCAGGCCCGTGCCGCCGACCGTCATGAGGCTGCCAGCCAGCAGGGTGCGCATCATGTCGCGACGGGTGAAGCCGCCAGGGGCCTGGTCCAGCGCATCGCCGGTGATGATGAAACCCTCTTTGGGGTGATGTCCGTTTTCCTGCTTGCTCATGAAATGCCTCACGATAAAAGTTCAACCACGAAGACCACCGGCCTGCCCTGCCGTCTGCATGTTGCAGATCCCTCGGGAGGGCACGCCGCCTGTTGGTCCGGCACACTCCTCGCAACATTGATACCAGGGCGGGAGCACACCGGGAAATACGGAAACTGCGCGGGAGCCCTGCAGCTCCCGCTCACTGCTGACTGCTGACAAGCGCCTTACAGACCCAGCACGCCCGGCAGGCCGGAGATGTCCTTGATTTCGGTGTAGCCGTAATACGGGGTCGAGGGTTCATGGCCGCGGGCCACGAAGACCTTGTTCTTGATGCCCATGTCGGAGGCCGGCATGAGGTCGTAACGCAGGCTGGAGGACACGTGCAGCACGTCTTCCGGATTGCAGTTCAGGTTGTCGAGCATGTATTCGAAGGCGCTCAGGCGCGGCTTGTAGGCTTGTGCCTGCTGGGCGGTGAAGACCTTGTGGAAGGGTGCGCCCAGTTGCTCGACGTTGTGCATGATCTGGCTGTCGTCGGCATTGGAGAAGATCACCAGCGGGAATTCCTTGGCCACCTTGGACAGGCCGGCCGGCACGTCGGCGTGCGGGCCCCAGGTCGGCACGGCCTTGTAGAAGGCACCGGTTTCCTCGTCGGTGGTCTTGATGCCCCAGCGCGCGCAGGTGCGGGTGATGGCGTTCTTGCAGACCTGTTCGTAGGGCTTCCATTGATCCAGCACTTCATCGAGGCGATAGGCCGCGAACTGGCGCAGGAAGAACGGCATGTCTTCGGCGGAGACGCGATCGGCGTAAATCTTTTGTGCCGTTTCCGACATCTGGAAACGGGTCAGGGTGCCGTAGCAATCGAAGGTAATGAACTTGGGCTTGAAAATGCTCATGGAAAATCGTCCTGTCAAAAAAGGGGGCGCATCACCTGTTGGGCCTGCGCTGGAGGCTGCTTGCTTGCGGGATTGCGGTTGACTGCATGAGAAGGATTACAACATAGCGAAACTTGCGATTTATTCCTTTTTGACCGGGCCGCGAAACAGAAATATGTGTTTTCTGCGGTCCAATCAGCATAGCTTGCCGAGCAGTGCAGCAATGCGAGCCGGGTGCGCTGCTTTGGGGCATTTTCACCAAACTGGTGCGGATCGTGTCCGCAGGCTGGCGCATGTCCGGGACTGCATTTGCGCAGGCGATGCCTGCTCCGCATCTGCTTGCGCACCGCGCTGGCCTGCCAAAGCAGAACCTGCGGGGGCTGCATCATGCTACTGCCGGTGCCGCCCAATTTTGTGCCGAGAAGAGGGGGCAGATCGCCATAAGATTGCGAATTGGCAGGCTTGAAAACTGCCGCGCAATGCCGCGCCAGGTGCATCATCGCTGGGGTAGCGTTGCGGAACCGGCCAGCGGGCGCGGCCCGCAGCGCGAGAAGACCGAAACCAGCAAACTATTTATATATTTATAGGATTTGACGGAACAGGGACCATTGACCCCGCCTCATCCGCATCGCCACCGTATCGACAAGGACACGCTGCATGACTACCCAAAGCACGCTCCCGGCCGGACAGGCCGTACAGACCACCCTGCGCCCCATGCGCCCCGAGGACCTGGCCAGTTGCCACGCCATGAGCCTGCACCTCTACTGGCCGCACCGGCTGGCCGACTGGCAGTTCCATCATCAGGTCAGCAGCAGCTGGGCGGTGGAACTGGAAGAACCCGATGGCAAGCGCAGCGTGGCCGGCAGCGGCATGCTCTGCCCGCTCGGTGAGGACTATGCCTCGCTGGGCCTGGTCATCATCACCGATGCCCTGCAAGGCCGTGGCCTGGGCCGCGCCATGATGCAGCGCCTGCTGCAGGATGCCGGTACGCGCAACGTCATCCTCAATGCCACCGAGGCCGGACGCCCGCTCTATGAGAAGCTGGGCTTCGTGGTCACCGACACCCTGAGCCAGCACCAGAGCACCACCGCGCGTGCCACCCCGGTACTGGCCGCAGGCGCGCGCATCCGCCCGCTGCGCAAGGACGAAGTGCCTTATCTGCTGGCACTGGACCGCCAGGCCAGCGGCATGGACCGCAGCGCCCTGCTGGTGCCGCTGCTGGACACCTCTGAAGTGGCCGTGCTGGAACAGGCGGGCCAGGTCAAGGGCGTGGCCTATCTGCGCGAGTTCGGGCGCGGCCGCGTGATCGGCCCCGTCATCGCCAGCAATGTGGAAGATGCGAAGACGCTCATCGCTTACTGGATCAACGCCTATCCCGGCGCTTATCTGCGCATCGACGTGCCGGGCCGGACCGGCCTCAAACCGTGGCTCGAAGAGATCGGCCTGACCTGCGTGGACAACGTGGTCAGCATGTGCCGTGGCACCCCGCCCGCGCCCGCCACCGCGTGGCGCACCTATTCCATGATCAACCAGGCACTGGGCTGAACGGCCCGCACGAGACCACCATGACTTTTCTCTACAAGGCCGATCCGGTACGCGGCGCCGAATGGGCGCAACTGTTTGCCGAGAAGGCCCCTGAGCTGCCCTTCCATATCTGGCCGCATGAAGGCGATGGCAGCAGCGTGCGCTATCTGGCCGCATGGACGCCGCCGGAGGATATCGCCCAGCGCTTCCCCCATCTGGAAATCCTGTTCTCGGTCGGGGCCGGCATCGACCAGTTCGACATGTCCACCCTGCCCCCGGACCTGCCGGTGGTGCGCATGACCGAGCCAGGCATTGCCGCCGGCATGGTGCAGTACGTGACGCACGCCGTGCTGGGCCTCCATCGTGACAGCCGGATTTATGCGCGCCAGCAACGTGACCAGGTGTGGCGCGCCCATCGCGTGCGCCCGGCCTCGGCCTGCCGCGTCGGCGTGCTCGGACTGGGCATGCTGGGACGCGCCGTGCTGCAGCAGTTGCACGGACTGGGTTTTCCCTGCGCGGGATGGAGCCGTTCGGCGCACCAGATGGACGGCATCGATTGCTACAGCGGCAGCGATGGCCTGCGTGACTTCCTGGCGCGTACCGATGTGCTGGTGTGCCTGGTGCCGCTGACCGACGATACGCGTGGCCTGCTCAACCGCGAGCTGTTTGCGCAATTGCCGCGCGGTGCCGCGCTGGTCAACGTGGGACGCGGCGGCCATCTGGTGGAAGACGACCTGCTGGCCGCTCTCAATGACGGCCAATTGAGCGCCGCCGTGCTGGACGTGTGCGAGACCGAACCCTTGCCGCAGGGCCATCCCTTCTGGACCCATCCCGACATCGTGCTCACGCCGCACATCGCCAGCATGACCCAGCCCGATGGCGCGGTCGATGCGGTGCTGGAAAACCTGCGCCGCCATCGCGCGGGCCTGCCGCTGCTGGGCCTGATCGATCGCCAACGCGGTTACTGATGCCTCACCGTCACTTCATCCGGAGATGCCGCATGGCAAACAAAATGCCGAACCGCCCCGCCACAACGGCATGCCATGCCGCTGGCGGCGTGCAGTTCGCGTCACGGCGCTGGCCTTTGCGTTCTATCCTTGATGACGTGGCGCAGTGCGTCTGCCGCCTCACCTTTCCCCATTCACCTGCCTGAAGCCCCGACCATGAAGCTGGAATCCTACTGGACCGATTCTGCACCGCTGTTCATCTCCCCCACGCGCGAGCTGCCCACGCAGGTTGACGTGGCCATCGTCGGCGGCGGCTTCACCGGCTTGTCGGCAGCACTGGCTTTCGCCAAGCGCGGGGCCTCGGTGGTGGTGCTGGAAGCCGGCCCCCATGTGGCGGCGGAAGCCTCGGGCCGCAACGGCGGCCACGTCAACAACGGCCTCGCGGTGGACTATGCCGAGGTCGCCGCCAAGGTCGGCGTGGAGCGAGCCCGCGCCTGGTATCACGCCTATGACGACGCGGTCGACACGGTGGCACGGCTGGTGGAGCAGGAGCAGATCGCCTGCGATTTCCTGCGCCACGGCAAGCTCAAGATGGCCACCAAACCCTACCAGATGGACGCCCTGCAACGCAGTGCCGACCGTCTCATCGCCGATGGCGTGGACAGCGATGTGGAGATCCTCGATGCCGCCCGCGTGCGCGCCGAGGTGCAAAGCGAGCGCTTCCACGGCGGCCTGCTCTACAAGCGCAGCGGCCAGATGCACATGGGCCGCTTCGCCTGGGGCCTGGCCACGGCGGCCGAACGTCACGGCGCGGCCATCCATACCGGTACCGAAGTGCGACGCCTGGAACGCATCGGCGACACCCACGCGCATCGTGTCCACACCGCACGCGGCACCATCACGGCCAAGCAGGTGCTGCTGGCCACCGGGGCCAGCCGTCACGGTGCCTATGGCAGCTTCGGCTGGCTGCGCCGACGCATCGTGCCCATCGGCAGCTTCATCGTGGTGACCGAACCGCTGGGCGCCGAGCGCGCTGCCACGATGCTGGCCAGGCAGCGCACCTATACGACGGTGGCCAACATCCACCACTATTTCCGCATGACACCCGATACCCGCCTGGTCTTTGGCGGACGGGCGCGCTTTGCGATTTCCAGTCCGCAGTCCGATGCGGCCAGCGGCGAGATCCTGCGCCAGGGCCTGCACGAGACCTTCCCGCAGCTGGGCCAGGTGCGCCTGGACTACTGCTGGGGCGGCCTGGTCGACATGACGCGCGACCGCCTGCCGCAGGCTGGCGAACGCGACGGACTGTATTACTCCATGGGCTACAGCGGCCACGGCACGCAGATGTCGGTGCACATGGGCCAGTGCATGGCACAAGTGATGGCGGGTGACGCGCTGGCGAACCCCTGGCGCGAACGCGAATGGCCGGCCATCCCCGGCCACTTCGGGCCGCCGTGGTTCCTGCCGGTGATCGGCCTGTATTACCAGCTCAAGGACAAGCTGGCCTGATGATGCGCCGCTGGCTGCATTAACTTTTATTGAATGCTCGTTGATAGTTGCATTAACTTTTGCTGAATGCTCACCATGACCTCTCTGACTCTGCAACGCCAGGACCTGATGCCCGGCGCCCAACTGATCGGCGCCGACTGGCGCGCAGCGGCCGATGGCCGCGTACTGGACGTGACTGACCCGGCCACTGGCCAGGTGTTTGCCACCGTGCCGGACGGCACCGCCGCTGACGCGCGCGCCGCCGTCGATGCGGCCGTGGCTGCCTTCCCGGCCTGGCGCGCCACGCCGGCCAAGCAGCGCGCCACCATCATCAAGCGCTGGAACGATCTGCTGCTGGCGCACCAGGAAGACCTGGGCCGCCTGATCTCGCGCGAACAGGGCAAGCCGCTGGCCGAAGCCAAGGGCGAAGTGGCCTATGCCGCCAGCTACGTGGAATGGTTCGGTGAAGAAGCCACGCGCGCCAATGGCGACATCATCCCGGCACCGGTCACCGGCCGCCGCATGATGGCATTGAAGGAACCGGTGGGCGTGGTGGCGGCCATCACGCCGTGGAATTTCCCGGCGGCGATGATCGCCCGCAAGATCGCCCCGGCCCTGGCCGCGGGCTGCACCGTGGTGTGCAAGCCGGCCGAGGATACGCCGCTGACGTCACTGGCGCTGATCCGCCTGGCGCTGGAAGCGGGCGTGCCGGCCGGGGTCATCAACATCGTCACGGCCTCGCGCGAACGTACCCCGGAAGTGGTCGATGTGTGGCTGGCCGATGGCCGCGTGCGCAAGATCAGCTTCACCGGATCGACCGCCGTCGGCAAGCACCTGGCGCGCCATTCGGCCGACACCTTGAAGAAGCTCTCGCTGGAACTGGGCGGCAATGCGCCCTTCATCGTCTTTGATGATGCCGATGTGGACGCCGCCATCGATGGCGTGATGGCCGCCAAGTTCCGCAATGGCGGCCAGACCTGCGTGAGCCCCAACCGCATCTACGTGCAAGACAAGGTCTATGAAACCTTCGTGGCCAAGCTCGGGGCGCGCGTGGCGGCACTGAAGGTCGGCCCGGCCACTGATCCGGCTTCGCAGATCGGCCCGATGATCAACGCCCGCGCCATTGGCAAGATCGACCAGCACGTGCGCGACGCCATCGAACGCGGTGCGCGCGTGATCACCGGCGGCAAGCGCCTGCAGGGCTCCGGCTTCGAAAGCGACAACTACTATGCCCCGACCGTGCTGGCCAACGTCACCGGCGAGATGCAATGCAGCTGCGAGCAGACCTTCGGACCGGTGGCACCAATTACCCGCTTCTCGACGGAAGAGGAAGTGATCGCCGCCGCCAATGCCACGCCCTTCGGTCTGGCTGCGTATTTCTATTCGACCGATGTGCGCCGCATCCATCGCGTCACCGATGCGCTGGAAAGCGGTATCGTGGGCGTCAACGAAGGTGCGCTGGCAGCGGAAGCCGCGCCCTTCGGCGGCGTGAAGGAATCCGGTTATGGCCGCGAAGGCTCGGTGCATGGCCTGGATGATTACCTGCACACCAAGTACGTTTGCCAGGGCCAGCTCTGAGTCCTCCCCTGCCTAGCTGCCCCTCTCACTGAAACCAACAGGAGCCACCATGCCCGCGCTGTCCACCCACGAGCCCGAGACCGCCCGCGAGCCCTTGCCCGACCTGCTCTTGCGGCCGATTGCAACGGATGACCTGGGCCACTGCCACCGGCTGTCGCTGCGCTTCAAGTGGCCACACCGGCTGGAAGACTGGAATTTCCTGCTGCAGATGGGGCAAGGCTACCTGCTGGAAAACACCGCCGCGGACGCGGCGCTGCGCACCGTCGGCAGCGTGGTCTGCACCACCTATGGCGAGCATCATGCAGTCATCGGCATGCTGCTGGTGCAGACCGAGTTGCAGCGGCGCGGCCTGGGACGGCGGCTGATGCAGCATGCGGCCAGCGAGGTCAATGGCCGCAGCCTCATCGTCAACGCGACGGCGGCCGGCATGCCGCTCTACAAGCAACTGGGTTTCGTGCAGCAGGATGTGCTGCACCAGTTCCAGGGCTCGTCAGCGCAGCCGGTGCTGGTGTCGCTGCCACCGGGCGAGCGCGTGCGGCCGATGGGCAAGAATGATGTCCATCGCCTGCTGGAACTGGATGCGCAGGCCACCGGCATGGATCGCAGCAAGCTGCTGCTGGCCCTGCTGGAGATATCCGAAGGCGTGGCACTGGACCGCGATGGCGAGATGCTGGGCTTTGCGCTGGTGCGCCGCTTCGGCCATGGCCGCGTGATCGGGCCGGTGGTGGCACCCGACGCGGAACGCGCCAAGGGATTGATCGCACACTGGATCAATACTTATTCGGACTCCTTCATCCGCATCGACGTCTTCGAATCGAGCGGCCTGCCGGCCTGGTTCGACAAGCTGGGCCTGACCTGCGTGGACCACGTCACGCGCATGTGCAAGGGTGAGCCGCCGGTACGTGATGCGGGCATGCAGCTGTTTTCCATCGTCAATCAGGCGCTGGGCTGAGGCTGGGCTGAAGTGTCCGCGCTGCTGCCGCAGAAAATGCCGCAGCAGCGCGCAAAACCCATGAAGATGCTTTTTCAGCCCCGCATCTTGCGCATCGCCTGCGAGGCCGAGGGCATAGGATAGAACACATGCCGGTTGTGCCGTTTGCCTGCACGGCCTTGTTCAACGCATCTTCAGCGAGTCCACCTCTATGCAAACTTCCGCCCTGGCCGCGCTCGACCGCAGCCACCTGATCCACCCCGTTGCCAGCTTCCGCGAGCATGAAGAACTGGGACCCATCATCCTCAAGTCGGGCCACGGCGCCTACCTGACCGATCACCAGGACAAGCAGCTGCTGGATGCCTTTTCGGGACTGTGGTGCGTCAACACCGGCTATGGCCAGGAGAGCGTGATCCGTGCCGCCACCGAGCAGATGCAGCGCCTGCCCTATGCCACCGGCTATTTCCATTTCGCCTCGGAACCGGCCATCCTGCTGGCCAAGAAACTGGTGGACATCAGCCCGGCGTCGCTCAAGCACGTGTATTTCACCTTGGGCGGTTCCGATGCGGTGGATGCGGCCATTCGCTACATCACGCACTATCACAACTCCATCGGCAAGCCGACCAAAAAGCATTTCATCTCGCTGCAGCGTGGCTATCACGGTTCGTCCTCGGTGGGCGCGGGCCTGACTGCATTGCCCAATTTCCATTACAACTTCAACCTGCCGCTGCCGACCCAGCATTACCTGCCCTCGCCTTACCCTTACCGCAGCGAGCTGCAGGGCGATGAAGCGATCATCGCGGCCTCGGTGCAATCGCTGCGCGACAAGGTCGCCGAACTGGGCGCGGACAATGTGGCCGCCTTCTTCTGCGAACCGATCCAGGGTTCCGGTGGCGTGGTGGTGCCGCCCAAGGGCTGGCTCAAGGCCATGCAGCTGGCCTGCAACCAGCTCGACATCCTGTTCGTGGTGGACGAGGTCATCACCGGCTTCGGCCGCACCGGCCCGATGTTCGCCTGCCTGGACGAAGACGTGCAGCCCGACCTGATGACCATGGCCAAGGGCTTGACCGCCGGCTATGCGCCGATGGGCGCGGTGATGATGTCGGACCGTGTCTACAACGGTATTGCCGATGGCGCACCGATGAGCACCGTGGTCGGCCATGGCCAGACCTACTCGGCCCATCCGGTCAGTGCGGCGGTGGCGCTGGAGGTCCTGCGGCTCTATGAGGAAGGCGGTCTGCTGGAAAACGGCCGACGCCTGGAACCGGTCTTCGCCGGTGGCCTGCGCGCCCTGCTCGATCATCCGCTGGTGGGCGATGCGCGCAGCCGTGGTCTCCTGGGCGCACTGGAACTGGTGGCCGACAAGCAGACCAAGGCCCGCTTTGCACCCGAGTTGAAGCTGCACGATCGCATCTTCCAGGTGGCCTATCGCCATGGACTGGTGTTCCGCGCCTTCGGCGACAACATCCTCGGCTTTGCGCCCGCGCTGTGCTACACGGAAGAGGATTTCGCGCTGATGTTTGCGCGCCTGCGGGCCATCCTCGATGAAGTGCTGGCCCAACCCGAGGTGCGCCAGGCCGTGCGCTGAGCCGGCCCATGCGAGTATCGCCTCCGGCACGATGGGGAAATCGCCGCCGGAGGGGTTAAAATGCCCTGCTACATCCTGCCGGATTGCGCTGCGTGCGATACGCGAGGCAGACCGGCAGGCTGAGTCGAATAACCCGAGGCAACATGATGACTAACGGCGCGTTGAAACTGGACCGGATCGATCTGAGGATTTTGTGTCACCTGCAGCAGAATAGCCGCATTACCAATGTAATCCTGGCCGACGCCGTCGGCCTCTCGCCCAGTCCCTGCCTGATCCGTGTCAAACGCCTGGAGAAGGCCGGCTACATCAGCGGCTATGGCGCGTATATCCGTCTGGAGAAACTGGCCG
Source organism: Herbaspirillum sp. UBA812 (assembly GCF_002296545.1). NCBI lineage: Bacteria > Pseudomonadati > Pseudomonadota > Betaproteobacteria > Burkholderiales > Oxalobacteraceae > Herbaspirillum > Herbaspirillum sp. UBA812. The sequence continues at coordinate 22,961 of NZ_DBIC01000298.1, forward strand.
ACGTCCAGATCGTGTTCACCGAGGTGACGCTGTCGGACCATCGGCGCGAAGACTTCGCCAAGTTCGAAGCCACCATCCGCAACGTCGATGAAATCATCGAATGCCATCTGGTCAGCGGTGGGTATGACTACCTGCTCAAGTTCATGACCCGCAGCGTGGTGCACTACCAGAGCGTGATCGAATCCCTGCTGGAACAGAACCTGCGCATCGAGAAGTACTTCAGCTACATCGTCATCAAGTCGCCCTTCATCAAGCATCACTATCCGCTGGAAAAATTCATCCAGACCTGAGGCGCATGAGCTGGCCGCCGCCGGACGATGTCGTGCGGCGCCAGCCAGGCACGCTCTGCAGGCGGCGATAGCGCTGTCTGCACGGTTTTCCGCAGGCTTTTTCGGGCCTTTTTCCTGGCTTTTTTCCTGCCCCTTTTTCTGTACAGACGATCGCGGATGGTCCTGATCGTTTTTGCACACCGCCTGTCAATTTCCGCACAGCAAGTTCTTTCCAGGGCAGGAAGCCCTCGGCCTCATCTTTACATTTATGCCCTCCGCGAAGGCCGGATTGCGGCATCTCCATCCAATCTCCACAAATCCCCCAGAAAAACACCACTATTGGTCAGCAAACTCCCCTTTACTTTTGTAAAGACGTGCCGTTAACCTTCGGGTGTGCTGACGAAGGGTCAGTTTCTCAAATTACAAGAACATCACGTTTGCTTAGGGGTCAACATGGCAACTTCCACTGGGACGATCTCGACATCGGCCGGTCCGCTTGACGTTTCGACGCTGGTCAACCAGCTCATCGCGGTCGAGAGCAAGTCCAAGCTCACACCGCTGAAGACCAAGGAAAGCGGCTTCAATACGCTCATTTCCGCGTATGGCTCGCTGAAGAATGCACTGACCAGCTATCAAAGCGCCCTGAAGGTCATGACGGCCGCCAGTTTCAGCGCACAGAAGACCACCGTGTCCAATGCCGGCACCGGCACCAGCCTGACCACCGATCCGTTCACGGCAGAAGCCAACAGTGACGACTCGACCAAGGTCCTGGCACAGAAGCTGAAATCCGGTGGCTATGCCAGCGGCGCCACCTTCAATGCCGGCGACTCGATCGCCATCAAGATCGGCACCAACTCGCCCACCTTCATCACGCTGCAGGCCAATGCCACCCTGGCGGGCGTGCGCGATACCATCAATGCCTCCAAGGCCGGCGTGACGGCCTCCATCGTCACCGATGGCAGCGGCGACCATCTGGTCCTGGAATCCAATACCGGCGGCACGGCCAACACCATCAAGGTCACGGCCAACAATTCGCTGTCCGGGCTGAGCTATGACCCCAGCGTGTCGGGCTCGGTGACGCAGATCCAGGCCCCGCGCGATGCCACCAAGGCCGCCGCCGGCAAGTACAGCATTGGCGTGAGCCAGCTGGCACAGGCGGTCAAGGTCAGCTCGGCCGGCATCGTGCCCGGCACCACCTTCGACAATGGCGTGCTGGCCATCAAGACCGGCAATGGCTCGACCACGCTGATCCAGCCCAAGACCAATACCCTGGCCGGTGTGCGCGATGCCATCAACGCCAGCGATGCGGGCGTCAATGCGGCCATCGTCAGCGACGGCACCAACGACCACCTGGTGCTCACCGCCAAGGACAGCGGCGCGGCCAACAGCCTGCGGGTCAGCGGCACCGGCAATTTTGCGGTGTTCAACTTCGATCCCAGCGGCACCGTCACCACCACGGGCGTGGCGACCAACCAGACTTACAGCAGCGGTAGCCTGGCGCTGCAGGTCGGCAGCAAGTCCTTCACCATCACCCCGACCGATCTCGACAACAGCGGTGCCATCGGCCTGAACGACGTGATGAAGGCCATCAACGATGCCAATACCGGCGTGACCGCCAGCATCAGCAACGACGGCAGCAATGACCATCTGGTGCTCACGCCGGCCGGCACGGATCCGATCAAGCTGGTCGGCAGCAATGACTATGCCAACCTGTCCGGCAGCAGCATGGGGCAATTGGCCAAGGCGCAGGATGCCAAGCTGACCATCGATGGCGTGGCGGTGACCAGCACCACCAACAAGGTCAGCAATGCGATTTCGGGCGTGACGCTGAACCTGGCGAAGGTGACGACGGCGGCGGACAATTTCTCGCTGTCCATCGCCAATGACACCAGCGGCCTGTCGACGGCGGCCAACAGTTTCGTGACGGCCTACAACAACCTGGCCAAGGCCGTGACCAACCTCACCAAGCAGACCCCGTCCACCACCAAGGGTCAGGCCAGCACCGGCTCGCCGCTGGCAGCGGAATCTTCCGTGCTGAACATGATGACGCAGATCCGCGGCACCATGCTGGGTGCACTGGGCGACGATGGCGGCATGAACCTGTCGCAGGTGGGGATCTCGTTCCAGAAGGATGGCACGCTGGCGCTGGATGCGACCAAGCTGACGACGGCCGGCAACAAGGATTTCGACGCGGTCGCCAAGCTCTTCACCGGGACCTCCGGCGTAGTGCCCAAGCTGCAGAAGCTGATGGACAGCATCCTGGGCGACAGCGGCACGCTGGCCACCAAGACCAAGGGCCTGCAGGACAGCCTCAAGACCGTGACCGACCAGCAGACCGCGGCCAATGATCGGCTGCAAACCCTGAAGGACAACTACACCAACCAGTTCAACCGGCTCAACGTCACGCTGGCGACGATGCAATCGCGGCAGAGCTACCTGACGCAGCAGCTGGCGAAGTTGTCCAAGTCGTCGTGATGAGAACGGCCGCGCCGAATGGCGTGGCAGAGGAAGCGGTGACACCGGGTTGCGCGTCACCGCTGCATCGAATAAATCCCAGGTTGCTCCGCTTTATCCGAAGCCCAATGGAAAAACCCCGCTGCAAGCGGGGTTCGTCGTTAAACTCTCGTGTGTCCTCGGGGGGAAGCTTGCGCTAACAAATCCCGGGGCTCGCGTGGCGACTATAGGGGTTAACGGGTGCGATGTCAATTCAGGCACAGATAGCGGAAATCCACCGGGCACTCTCGCCCGCGCGCATCTCGACCTACGCGGCGGCCACCCACTGCCACAGCCCCGACGACCCTGCCGCACTCAATCTCTATCTGTGGAACGCGCAGGTCTCCGCTGCCTTCCTGACACCCCTGCACTTGTGTGAAGTCGTGCTGCGCAATGCGGTGGACGACGCCCTTGGTGCCAAATACGGTGCTGCGTGGCCATGGGCCTTCGCCTTTGAACAAAGCTTGCCCGCCAGTTCGATCGCGTATGGTGCGCGCCATGATTTGGCCAAGGCCCGGGCAGGACTACCGATCGGGCAGACGGGCAAAGTGATTGCGGAACTCAAGTTCGTCTTCTGGCAGCGCATGTTCGCCGCAAGGCATGATGGACGACTATGGAATCCTCACCTGCGGCGCGTCTTCCCGTATCTCGATCCGCGCCGCTCCGTGGCACAACATCGCAAGGCCATCCATGACGCACTTGAAACGATCCGACAATTGCGTAACCGCATCGCCCATCACGAGCCGATATTCCACCGTGCGCTGGAGGCCGAGTATCAATTGATCGGTCAACTGATCGCTTGGCGTTCGCCACAGACCTTCCGCTGGATGCATCAGCACCAGCAAATCACTACCTGGCTGGCCGCCCGTCCATAAGCGGCGCGGTATCGTTATACTGGCTACCTGCCCCATGACGACAACAAGCACGTTACAGCGTGCAAACCAGGAATGGAGACTCAGTGACCACCCTCAACTACCTCGATGACTTCCAGCCCGGCCAGGTATTTCGCTCGCCGGGCACACTCACCGTGAGCGCCGAAGAGATCAAGCAGTTCGCCCAACAGTACGATCCCCAGCCCTTCCACCTCGACGACGCTGCTGCACAGCAGACCTTCTTCCGCGGCCTGGCCGCCAGCGGCTGGCATACCGCCGCGCTGACCATGCGCCTGCTGGTCGATACCCTGCACATCCAGGGCGGCATCATCGGTGCCGGCTTCGATGAATTCCGCTGGCCGCGTCCGACCCGTCCCGGCGATGTACTGCGCCTGGAAGCCGAAGTGCTGGGCATCAAGACTTCGCAATCCAAGCCGCAGCAGGGATTCCTCAACCATCGCGTGACGACTTACAACCAGCACGACGAAGCCGTGCTCATCATGACCGGCAACCTGCTGGTACCGCGCCGCAGCCCGGGTTGATCGCTTACGCGGCGTCGGGCTGTTGCGCCGGATGCGCCTGCTCGAAAGCGGGCAGCGCATTGCAGGCGGCCTCGATGGCGCACAGCGTCGGGTAAGGCGCCATGTCCACTTCGAAACGGCGCGCATTGAAGATCTGCGGAATCAGGAAGCAATCGGCCATGGTCGGTGCATCGCCTACGCAGAAGTGGCCACGCGTGGTATCGGCCGCCAGTTGCTGTTCCAGCGCGGTGAAACCGAGCTTGATCCAGTGCTGGATCCAGGCCGTCTTCTGTGCCTCATCCACCGCCAGCGCGTGCTTGAGATAACGCAGCACGCGCAGGTTGTTCAGCGGATGGATTTCACAGGCGATGGCCAGCGACAGTTCGCGAATATGCGCACGCGCAAAGGCATCGCCCGGCAACAGGGAGGGCGTCGGATAGCGCTCTTCCAGATACTCCAGCATCGCCATCGATTGCGTGAGCAGCTTGCCCTGGTCGGCCAGTACCGGCACCAGCGCATGCGGATTCAACTGCGTGAAGGCGGGCAGCAATTGCTCGCCGCCCTGGTTCAACAAATGCACGGCCGCCGTTTCGTAAGCCACGCCTTTGATGTTCAGGGCGATGCGCACGCGATACGAGGCCGAGCTGCGGAAATAGCTGTAGAGGGTAGTCATGCGCTTGCTTCCTTCAGGAAAGACAATCGGATCAGGCCAGGCTGCGGGCAGGCAACACGGTGCCGGCCGCTTCACCGAAACCGATATTGGGCAAGCCATCGCGACGAGCCACTGCGCGCAGGATGATGGTATCGCCATCTTCCAAGAAGACGCGCTTCTCGCCATTGGCCAGGGTCAGCGGGGTCTTGCCGCCACCGCTCAGTTCCAGCAGCGAACCGGCCTGGTCCGGCGCCGGACCGGACAAGGTTCCCGACCCGAAGAAGTCGCCCGGCCGCAGGTTGCAGCCATTGACGGTATGGTGCGTGACCAGCTGCGCCACGGTCCAGTAGGCATCCCGATAGTTGCCCAGCGAGAGCCGTTGCGGCGCACTGCCCGCTTCACGCATGGCCGCGGTCTGGATCAGCACTTCCAGTTCGATGTCAAAGGCACCGCTCTCGCGCAGGGTCGGCGCATCCAGGTAAGGCAGCGGCTGCGGGTCCTCCGCCGGGCGCGTCCATCCGCAACGATATGGCGCCAATGCCTCCAGCGTGACGATCCAGGGCGAGATGGTAGAAGCAAAGCTCTTCGACAGGAAGGGGCCCAGCGGCTGGTATTCCCAGGCCTGCACATCGCGTGCGGACCAGTCGTTCAGGAGACAAAGTCCAAACACCTTGTCCTCGGCCTGCGCCATCGGGACCGGCTCGCCCAGCGCATTGCCGCCGCCGATGAAGATGCCCAGTTCCAGTTCGTAATCCAGCCGCTTGCAGGGACCGAAAGCGGGCAGGTCTGCATCGGGGGCCTTGGTCTGGCCGACCGGACGGCGGAACTGCTGGCCCGAGATCGCGATGGAAGAAGCACGGCCGTGATAGCCGATGGGCACCCACTTGTAGTTGGGCAGCAGTGGATTGTCGGGACGGAACAGCTTCCCTATCGTGGTGGCGTGGTGGATCGATGTGTAGAAGTCGGTGTAGTCGCCGATCACGGCCGGTACATCGTATTCGGCCTGGGCTTGCGGAACCAGGCAGGCGGCCAGTTCGGACTGATGCGCCGAACCGCTGCGCAGCAGACGCGACAATGCCAGGCGCAGTGCCGACCAGGCAGTCGGCGTGAGCGCCATCAGGGCATTGAGGCTGCTGCCGCTGCAGGCGGCATGGGCTGCCGTGCGCGTGGCTTCATCGAAGCCCGAGAAGGCGCCTGCAGCCTGCGCGGCCGGCAGGTCCAGAATCTGGTCGCCGATGGCCACGCCCGCGCGGTACGCTTCTTCACTGCCGCTGCGGCGAAACACGCCGTAAGGCAGGTTCTGGATCGGGAAGCTGCAGTTTTCTGCATTTGCGCTCTGGACCCAGCTACGCAGCGAGGTGTCATGGGTTTCGTTCAGTGTCAGGCTAGGCAGGCTCATGCGCGCTCCGGGTTGAAGTTCTTCTGGATGCCCAGCCAGCAGTCCTGATAATCGCGCTGCAAGGTCGGCGCGGACAGGGCGTGACGGGTCGGGCAAAGGATGTTGCGGGTCTCGAACATGAAGGCCATGGTGTGGTCGACCTTGTTCGGGGTGCTGGTATCGATGCGGCTGGCTTTCTCGAAGGTGGCCGCGTCCGGTCCGTGACCGCTCATGCAATTATGCAGGCTGCCGCCGCCGGGCACAAAGCCGCCGCCTTCCTTGGCATCGTACTGGCCGGTGATCAGGCCCATGTATTCGCTGGCCACGTTGCGGTGGAACCAGGGCGGACGGAAGGTATTTTCAGCGGCCAGCCAACGCGGCGGGAAGATCACGAAGTCGATCGTATCCACGCCGGGCGTATCGCTCTGCGACTGCAGCACCAGGAAGATCGAGGGATCGGGATGGTCGTAGCTGATCGAACCGATGGTGTTGAAGTGGCGCAGGTCGTACTTGTAGGGAACATAGTTGCCATGCCAGGCCACCACATCCAGCGGCGAATGGCCGATCTTCGCCTGCCACAGATTGCCGCCGAATTTGGCGATGAGCTGGAAGTCGCCTTCGCGGTCTTCGTACCAGGCGTGCGGCGTGGCGAAATCGCGCGGATTGGCCAGTCCGTTGGAACCCAGCGGACCAAGATCAGGCAGGCGCAGCAGCGCGCCGAAATTCTCACAGATGTAGCCGCGTGCCTCGCCATCCGGCAGACGCACCTGGAAGCGCACGCCACGCGGAATGACGGCGATCTCCTGCGGCTCGATATCGATCACGCCCAGCTCGGTACGCAATTGCAGGCGGCCCAGCTGCGGCACGATCAGCAGTTCGCCATCGGCCGAATAGAAGAAGCGATCGGTCATCGAGCAATTGGCGGCATACAAGTGGATGGCGCAACCGCTCTGGGCTTGCGGAGAGCCGTTGCCGGCCATGGTGACCATCCCTTCGATGAAATCGGTGGGCACGGTCGGCATGGGTAGCGGATCCCAGCGCAACTGGTTGGGCGGCGCTGCGACGTCGTCGAAGTGGCTCACCAGCAGGCCGCGTTCCATCGGCTCAAAGGGATGATGCACTGCTGCCGGACGGATGCGATAGAGCCACGAGCGACGATTGTGACCGCGCGGTGCAGTGAAGGCGGTACCGGAAATCTGCTCGGCATACAGGCCATAGGGCGCACGCTGCGGCGAATTCTGGTGCGCGGGAAGCGCACCCGGCAGGGCCTCGGTGGCGAACTCATTGCCGAAGCCGGACTGGTAGCCGCGTGTATGCACGTGATGGCTGACGGAAGAATCGGTGACGGTATTCATGCGGACACTCCTCGGGAAGTACGATGCAGGCGCGCGATGGTCAGCGCCGAAATCAGCGCCGGCACCGCCGCAGCGATGAACAGCGAACCATTGCTCCACTGCAGCGCGATCAGCTGGCCGCCGATGACCGGCCCGACCACCGAGCCGATGCGGCCGATGCCCAGCGCCCAGCCGATGCCGGTGGAACGCAGCGTGGTTGGGTAGAAGGTACCGGCCAGTGCATTGACGGCCGGTTGTCCACCCACGATGCAGAAGCCCGCCACGATCACCGCCAGGAACAGCAGCACCGGCATGGCCGCCACCTTGCCGATCAGCGCAATGGACACGCAGGCCAGCAGGAAGCAGGTGCCCAGCACGCGGGTGAAGCCGAAGCGGTTGATGAAGCGGCCCAAGGTCAGCGTACCGACCACGCCGCCCACTTGCAGCGAGGTGCCGATCAGCACGGCCATGCTGGTGGAATAGCCGGCGTCTCGAATGAGCGTAGGCAGCCAGTTGGAGAGGAAGTACAGGTTGATCAGGTTCATGAAGCTGATCAACCACAGCAGCACGGTGACAGCCGCGCGGCCATCGCGGAAGAGCGCCGCTACCGGCATGCCTTCGGCCTTGCTTTCCTTGACCACGACCTCGGTCTTGTCATCGATGCGGATAGCGGGATCGAGCTTGCGCAGCCAGCGTGCCACCTGGCTGCGCGCACGACGGTGCAGCACCAGGAACTGTATCGATTCCGGCAGCCAGACCAGCATCGCCAGGCCCAGCACCAGCGGCACTGCACCGCCCACCCAGAACACCGCATGCCAGCCGTGTGCCGGGATCAGCGCTGCGCTCACGAATCCGCCGGCCGCAGCGCCCACGGTAAAGCCGCAGGAGACCAGCATCATGCGGGTCACACGTGAGGATGAGGGACTATATTCACCCACCAGCGCCATCGCATTGGGCATGATGCTGCCCAGTCCGAAGCCGGTGATGAAACGCACGATCAGCAACTGATCGATGGTGGTGACCAGCGGTGTGACCAGCATGCAGACCGCGAAGAACAGGGTCGACGCGATCAGGACCGGACGGCGCCCGTAGCGGTCACCCACGGGGGTAAGCACCAGCGAGCCCAGCAGCATGCCGAACAGGCCGGCACCGAATACCGGTCCCAGGCTGGCCTTGCTCACGCCCCAGTCGGCGATGATGGCCGGGGCCACATAGCCCATGGCCTGCACGTCGAAACCATCGATGATGAGGCACAGGCCGCACAGCAGCAGCAGGCCGAATTGAAAAGTGCCGAACCGGCCCTGCTCCACCACCTGGTCCACATGGACCGTGGGGAGAGCGCCACTTGCGTGGATACTCATTGTCGTGCTCCTCGTCTGTCTTTACGTTTTTTTAGTTGTGTTGCCTGCCATCCATGGGCCGATGAGGCCGACAATGGCAGATTGCATGGCCGTGTGCGCAGGCGCTGCTGCGCGGCTCTTGATGGTGTTGTCGCGCCGTCACTGTAGTGCAATCGCCCTTCTTTTACGATATAAATGCGAAAATACGATCCATTCATTTCATGAATATTGCAGTGCACGCGTTTGCCGTACTGCCGAGCTGACCATGGCCCTCATCGAACCGCGCGACATCGATCTCAACCTGCTGGTGGTATTTCAGGAAGTCTTCCAGGAACGCCAGATCTCCTCGGTCGCCCGCCGGCTGGGGCTGTCGCAGCCGGCCGTGTCCAATGCGCTGGCGCGGTTGCGGCGCAGCTTCGGCGATGAGCTGTTCGTGCGCACGGCGCAAGGCATGCAGCCCACGCCCTTTGCCGAACAGCTGGCCGAGCCGGTGGCTGCGGCGCTGCAGCAGGTGGCCCGTGCTCTCAACCTGCAGGAAGGCTTTGCGCCACAGACCAGCGAGCGCCGCTTCACGATTGCCATGACTGATGTGGGCGAGGTGTATTTCATGCCGCGCCTGATCGAAGCCTGTGCCGAGGTCGCGCCGGGCGTGAGCCTGTCGACCGTGCGTGCCGGCGCCATCGACCTGAAGAGTGAAATGGAAGCCGGCCGGGTGGACCTGGCCATCGGCGCGTTCGACAATCTGTCGGAGGCGCTGTACCAGCGGCGATTGTTCCGCCAGGAATACGTGAGCATGTTCCGCATCGGCCATGCGCTGGACAAGCGCGGCGAAGTCAGCCTCAAGGAATTCCTGGCGGCCGAGCACCTGATGGTGTCTTCGCTGGAGAGTCCTTATGATCGCATCAACCAGAATCTGGAGAAGGCGGGCGTGCTGCCCAGCGTGCGCTTCCGGGTGCCGCATTTCACGGCGGTCCCTTACATCGTCAGCACCACGGCGCTGGTGGTGACGGTGCCGCGCAAGCTGGCCGAGAGTGCTGCCGCGCCCTTCGGACTGCGCTACATCAAACCGCCGCTGCGCCTGCCGGCGCTGCAGACCAACATGTTCTGGCATCGCCGCTACAATCAGGACGAGGGCAATGTCTGGCTGCGCAACCTGATCTCGGCGCACTTTGCGGAATGAATCCGGGCAGGACAACGACTGTGGCCAGAAGGCCGGGGAGACAACATGAACATCTACCGCGACTATGACCGCGAGGCGCTCGACGAGCAATACAACGTGCGCCTGCGTATTACGGATTTCCAGGCGTATTTCGACCGCTTTGCGCGCGAGGGAGAAGCAGCGCGGCAAGCGCATCCGCATCTGACCGATGTGCCTTACGGCGAGGATGCGCTGCAGACGCTGGATTTCTTTCCCGGGCGCAGCAATGGCCGGCCCCTGCTGGTCTTCATCCACGGCGGCTACTGGCGCTCGCTGGACAAGCACCAGTTCAGCCAGCTGGCCCTGCCCTACCTGGCCCAGGACATCAACGTGGCCCTCATCAATTATCGCCTGGCCCCACAAGTGCGCATGGGCGACATCGCCGCCGACTGCGGGCGCGCGCTGCGCATGCTGTATGCCAAGGCGGCGGCGCTGCGCTTCGATCCGGATGCAATCTGGCTCATGGGCCACTCGGCCGGTGCGCACCTGGCCGCACTGATTGCTTCGCTGGGTGCCGCACCGGTGCGCGGCGTGTGCGGCATCAGCGGGATCTATGACCTGGAACCGGTGCGGCTGTCCTATCTGAACGAAGTGCTGCACCTCTCGCCCTCGGACGCCCAGCAGGCCAGCCCGCAGCTGCTGGCCATGCCCAATGGGGTACAGGCCTTGCTGTGCGCGGGCGACGATGAATCGGCGGAATTCCTGCGCCAGCGCGATTTCTATGCGGCCACGCTGCGGCAGTCGGGACATGCGGTGGAAGTCTTGCCGCTGCCCGGGCAACATCACCTGAGCGTGGTGGATGTGGCGGCCGATACCGGGAGCAGTTTGACTCGGACCCTGTTGAAGATGATGTTGGGGTAAACGAGCTTGCCGATGTCGCCCCAGCCACGCTACGTCCCGGTGGCTGGATGCTGTAGCGGAGAGACACTGAAGTCAGCTTGCCTTGCCCGGTCGGCGCATCTTGGCTCGAGGCTTTTCCGTAACGGCAATGGGCGCGCGCAGGACCTTCACCGGTTCGGGTGTCAAATCAAACGTCTTGTTGCCTGGGAACGTTGCCGTCAGCACCAATTGACCGCCCAAGCCCCGCACGAAGTCCATGACGCTGCTCACTAGCAGGTCATCACGACTTTCCATCTTCGAAATGGCTGCCTGCTGAATATTCAAACTCGCGGCAAGGCTGGCCTGCGTCACTTGCAGGCTCTTGCGCAATGCCTGCAATTTGATGCAGGTCTGCATGGATTCGGTTCTTGCGTTTGCCTGCACTTGCGCCTCAGGATGCATGCGGGCGCGCAATTCACTAAATTTTTTTGCCATGATCGACTGCCTCCTTGCTCAGTGTGTCGAGATGAACGTCGTAGAGCCTGTCCGCGAGAGGGATGGTGTGCTCGTACCAACGATGGTTTCCGGTCTTGTCTCCGCCAATCAACAGGATCGCATGCCGCAATGGATCAAATGCGTAGAGCACCCGGTAAGGTCTTCCGGCATGCTGGATCCGAAGCTCTCTCATGTGCGCATGCCTGGAACCGAGAATTCCAGAACTGTATGGGTGTCGGAGAGCGGGTCCGTTTTTCTCCAGCAGGCCGACGTAGGCAGCCACGGACGTCTGCTCAGCATCATTGAGCCGATCCCACCAGTCTTCGAATTCATCGGTAAATTCTACCTCGCATTGCATGCTTTATTCCCCTGAAGTTATATTCCACTTAAGGAATTTTTTGAAGATGGCAGGAGAATTTCCGGCAACATGCGCTCCTGGCTTGGTCGGCCAGGTTAACCAGCAAGACTGGCAAATAATTTCCTCAAGGAAAATTCATGGTGGAGCTCGAAGAGTTTTGTGTACGGACAGCTACATCACGCCACCCAAAACAACAATAAGAATCATTTTCATCTGAACTATAATACCGGCCTGACCCGCCGGTCGCCCCCGCTGCGGCCCGGCAGACAAGACCAACAAGGCGCATGCGCGCCTCTCGCCGCCCTAGTGATACATGTTCAAGAAGATCTGGTTCCAGTTGCACTGGTTCATCGGCATTACTGCCGGCACCCTGTTGATGACCATCGGCGTGACCGGCGCCGTGCTGGCTTTCCGCGAAGAAATCATGGAAGCCCTGAGCCCCGGCGTGATGCATGTGCAAGTGCGCCAGCAGGCCACGCTCACGCCCCAGCAACTGCTGGACAAACTGCGTGAGGCCGAACCGGCCCGGCGCGTCACCACCCTCACCCTCACTTCTGAACCCGGCGCCTCGGCCCGCGTGGTGTTCGCGCCGCCGCCCGGCGTGCGGCGCGGTGAGGTGCGCTATGCCGATCCCTATACCGGCGCGCTGCTGCCGCCGGTGACAGGCGCGGAATTCTTCGAGTTCATCGAGCACTTCCACCGCTGGCTGCTGCTGCCCACCGAGATCGGCAAGATCGTCCTGGGCACGCTGGCACTGGCGCTGCTGATGCTGGCGCTCTCCGGCCTCTACCTGCGCTGGCCGCGCCGCCCGCTGTCGCTGCGCGCCTGGCTGCGGCTGGACTTCCAGTTGCAGGGCCGCTCCTTCCTGTGGAATCTGCATTCGGTGATCGGTACCTGGTCGCTGGTGATGTATGTCGTGTTCTCCATCACGGGTGCCTACTGGGCGCTGGACTGGTTCAAGGACGGCCTCAATACGCTGGCCGGCGAGAGCCGCCGCCCCGCCATGCAGCGCGGCGAAGGCAAGAAGAAACCGGCCACGGACGAAGCCATCCCGCTGGAACTGACCCAGGCCTGGAACAGTTTCCTCGCCAAAGCACCGGACTACCAGAGCGCCCAGCTGCGCCTGCCGGAACAGGGATCACAGCCGGTGCAGATCTTCTTCCTCGATCACGGTGCGCCCCATGAGCGCGCCCGCAGCCGCATGGTAGTCCTGCCGCAGAGCGGCGAGGTCCGGCAGCTGGAACGTTACGAGGACAAGAGCAATGGCGGCAAGCTGATCGCCGCCATCTATCCGCTGCACATGGGCACTTACTTCGGCCTGCCGGGCCGCATCATCATGGCCATCGCCAGCCTGATGATGCCGCTCTTCGGCATCACCGGCTGGATGCTCTATCTCGACCGCCGCCGCAAGAAAGCCGCGCTGCGCGCCGAACGTGCCAGCCTCAACGGCACCGCACCCGCTCCCGAAGGCGAACCGGTCCTGGTGGCCTATGCCTCGCAGACCGGCCAGGCCGAGCGCATCGCCCTGCATACCGCTGCCGGCCTGCGCCGCAGCGGCATCGCCGTGCAGCTGCAAGCGCTGGCACAAAGCACGCCGGAGAGCTTGCGCCATCACCGCCGCATCCTCTTCATCGCCAGCACCTTTGGCGAGGGCGATGCGCCCGACAGCGCACGCGGCTTCGAAAAGCGCCTGCGCCAGGCCGCAGGGCAGTCGCTGGCCCACGTGCAATACGCCATCCTGGCGCTGGGCGACCGTCACTACGCACAGTTCTGCGGCTTCGGCCACACCCTCGACCACGGCCTGCGCCAGTGCGGGGCCAAGCCCCTGTTCCCGCTGGTGGAAGTGGACCGCATGGCCGGCGTGGCGCTGCGCAAATGGGAAACTGAACTGGCTGCCCACGGACTGCAGGCGAATGTGAGCGAACTCCTGCCCACCACTGCACCGGCATGGCAACAATGGAAGCTGACACGACGCGTGCTGATGAATCCGGGCAGCCAAGGCGCGCCGCTGTATCACGTGGAATTAAAGCCGCAGGACGGCAGCCTGCCCGACTGGCAAGCCGGTGCACTGGTGGAGATCCTGCCGCGCCACGCACCGGATCGTATCGCCCTGCTGCTGCAGCGACTGCAGCTGGATGGCAGCGCCATGGTGAGCCATCAAGGCCGCCAAAAGACGCTGGCCGACGCGCTGGCCTGCAGCGTGCTGCCCACGCATCCCGTACGGGATGCCCAAGCCCTGGCCGACCAGTTGCAGCCCCTGGCCGCGCGTTCGTACTCGGTGGCCTCGGTGCCACAGGATGGCGCGGTGCACCTGCTGGTGCGCCAGGTCCGGCATGAAGACGGACTGGGACTGGCCTCCGGCTGGCTGACCGAATTTGCACCAGACGATGCGTCCATCGATCTGCGACTGGTGGAGAACGCCGGTTTCGCTCCGGTCGCGGCCGATACGCCGGCCATCTTCATCGGCAATGGCTCGGGCCTGGCCGGCTTGCGCGGTCACCTGCGCGCACGCATGCAGCACGCAGAAACGCAGTCCCGCAACTGGCTGCTTTTTGGAGAACGTAACGAACGTTACGATTTCCTGTATGCCGATGAATTGCAAGACTGGCTGGAGCACGGCCGCCTGGCGCGCCTTGACCTCGCCTTCTCGCGTGACCAGAGCGAACGCCTGTATGTACAGGACCGCCTGCGTGAAGCCGGGCCCGAGCTGCGCCAGTGGCTGGACCAGGGGGCCGTCATCTACGTCTGCGGCAGCCTGGAAGGCATGGCCGCCGGTGTCGATGCCGTCCTCACGGACCTGCTGGGCGAAGCCGGCCTGCATGCCCTGATCGAACAGAATCGCTATCGCCGCGACGTTTACTGATGATTCCCGCCGGATGGATCGTCGATCCATCCGCCTCTCCTCCTGCGGGATGCAACACCTCCCGCGCCCCCCTGTAGGCAGCTCCCGCTTTCCTCTGTAGGACAGTTCCGATTCGTGCCTGCGGCCGCGCTACGGCGCTGCGGCCGGGCATATACTCGTCCGCACAGCGTTGCCTGCCGACGCCGGACAGCGTCGCGGTCCATGGCAGCGCCCAACCGGGATCCTTCCATGACCAACAAGAAAATGAGATTGAGGAGCTGGTCCGCCGCCGGGCTCGTATTGCTGCTGAGCTCGGTGATGCTGGCCGCGTGCAGTTCGCTGCCCACCATCGTGCCCGACATGGACACGCAATCGGCCCGCACCATCCAGATGAAGGGCGGACGCGGCGTACTCTCGGAGGCACAGGCCAAGGCCGCGCTGGACAAGCTGCGCGCGCAGAATGCCGACAACACCCTGCTGGACCGCCACGTGGCCATCGAAGGCGCCATCACCGGCTCGCCGCTGGTCACCGGCAACAAGGTCACGCTGCTCATCGACGGCCCGGCCACCTACGCCTCCATGCAGCAGGCCATCCAGGCCGCGCGCTATCACATCAACATGGAAACCTACATCATGGAAGACGATGAGGTCGGCCGCCAGTTTGCCGATCTGCTGATCGCCATGCAGAAAAAGGGAGTCCAGGTCAACCTGATGTATGACAGCGTGGGCAGCATCAATACCCCGCGCGAATTCTTCCAGCCCCTGATCGATGCCGGTGTCCACGTGCTGGAATTCAACCCGCTCAATCCGACGCAGCTGCGCAAGGACTGGGCCGTCAACCAGCGCGATCACCGCAAGCTGCTGGTGGTCGATGGCAAGACCGCTTTCGTCGGCGGCATCAACATCAGCAGCGTGTATTCCAGCGGGTCCTTCAGCACCCGCAAGAAAAAACCACAGCTCAACAAGGACGGCGAGCAGATCCCTTGGCGTGATACGCAGGTGCGCATCGATGGCCCGGTGGCGCTGGAATTCCAGAAGCTGTTCATTGAGACCTGGGGCAAGCAGCGCGGTCCGGACCTCGGCGACCATCGCTATTTCCCGCCCGTGGCCCCGGCCGGCAACGAGATCGTGCGCGCCATCGGTAGCTCACCGGATGATCCTTACAGCATCATCTACGCCACCTTCATCTCGGCCATCCAGCATGCCGAGAGCTCGATCTACCTGACCAATGCCTACTTCGTGCCCGATCCGCAACTGCGCGATTCGCTCAAGGATGCGGCCCGGCGCGGCGTGGATGTGCGCCTGATCCTGCCCTCGCACAGCGACTCCTCGCTGGTGCTGTATGCCTCGCGCTCCTTCTACAGCGAACTGCTGGAAGCGGGCGTGCGCATCTACGAGCGCCAGGACGCGCTGCTGCATTCCAAAACCGCGCTCATCGATGGCGTCTGGTCCACCATCGGTTCGACCAACCTCGACTGGCGCAGCTTCGTCTACAACCAGGAAATCAATGCCGTGATCCTGAGCCCGCAATTCGGGGCCCAGAATAAAACCATGTTCGACCGGGATCTTGGCGCCTCCAAGGAAATCACAAAGGAACAATGGGAGCAGCGCCCGATCAGTGAAAGGATGAAGGAATTTGGTGCCAGCGTCTGGTCCCGCCTGCTTTGAGCGCGGCGGGAAACGCCGGTGAATGAACGAATGTACTGAAATCGAAAAGGAGTCCGGTTTGCGATCGATGTTGTCCCGTCTGACCTCACGCTTGTTGCTGGCTGCCACCTGTGCCCTGGCGGTCGGCAGCTGGGCACATGCCCAAACCCAGACCGGTGCGGTCGCCATGAAGAGCCGTTACGAAGAATTGCAGGGCGAGCTCAGCAACAACGGTTACCATCGCCCGCTTTACCTGAATTCGCGCGAGGAGGGCGGCAACGTCAAGGGCGACATCTATGCCGTGCTGAGCTATCCCTTTGCGCAAGTGCGCGAGTCGCTGGACAATCCTGATCATTGGTGTGACATTCTCATCCTGCACCTCAACACCAAGTATTGCCGCATGATGCGCGAGAACGGCAAGACCACCCTGCGCATGCAGGTCGGCAAGAAGACCGAACAGGATCTCAACGATACCTACCGCGTCGACCTGCGCTATCACGGCGGGGCCAGCGCGGTCGATTATTTTTCGTCCTCGATGCTGGCCGACAAGGGTCCGCTGGACACCTCCAACTATCGCATCGAGATTGAAGCCATTCCGCTGGATGACAAGCGCTCCTTCCTGCATTTCAGCTATGCCTATTCCTATGGCATGGCCAGCAAGCTGGCGCTGCGTGCCTACCTGATGACGGCCGGCCGCGACAAGGTCGGTTTCAGCGTGGTCAAGCGCGAGGCCAACGGACAGCCGCAGTATGTCTCGGGCAGCCGCGCCACGGTGGAGCGCAATACCATGCGCTATTACCTGGCCGTCGATGCCTATCTGTCCGGCCTGGAAGCACCGGCCGGAGAACGGCTGGAGAAGCGGCTGACGGCCTGGTACGGTGCGACCGAACAATATCCCCGCCAGTTGCATGAGGTCAGCCGCGAGGACTATCTCTCCATGAAGCGCAAGGAAGTGGCGCGGCAGCAGAAGGCCGCTCAGTAATCCTGCACTTCGGCCTGCTCACGCAGCCACTCAAGGAACGCAGCCACCGCAGGCCGGCGCGCATGATGCGCCGGATAGACCGCAAAGTGCGCCTTGACCTTGATGGCGCGTTCCAGTCCAAAGACCGGTTTCAGTTTCTTTTCCTCGATGTGTCGCGCGGCCACGGTCGCGCTCTCCAGCGCCACGCCCAATCCCTGGGTGGCGGCATCCAGTGACATCTGTGCGCGGTCGAAGCGCACAGCGAATTGCTCCGGCGGACGCACGTCCGCAAATTCCCCGAACCAGTCCGACCACTGCACCACGCTCACATTGCTGCGAATGAGCTTCACGCCCAGCAGATCGGCAGGTTTTTTGAGCTTGTACTCACGGATGAAAGCCGGGCTGGCCAGCGGCACGATGCGCTCTTCAAAGAGCGGTTCCACCACCAGTCCCGGCCAGTTGGGAATGCCGTAGCGGATGTCGATATCGACCTCGCCCAGTTCGAAATTGCTCTGCGAGTGTGCCGCCGAGAGATTGAAGGTGATCTCCGGATAGGTGCGCGCGAAATCATTGAGCCGTGCCATCAGCCACAGGCTGGCGATGCTGGGCGCGGAGTGGATGTAGAGCGTATTGCTGACCCCCTGCCGCACATCCATGGAGGCCGCCGTAATGGCCGAGATCGCCCCCTGGATGCGCGCCAGATAGCTCTCCCCGGCCGTGGTGATGCGCACGCCATGCGCGCTGCGCTCGAAGAGGCGAATGCCGAGATAGGACTCCAGCCGCGCCACCTGATGGCTCACCGCCGAAGCGGTCAGGTGCAGCTCGGCCGCCGCCAGCGCAAAACTCTTGCGCCGGGCCACCGCTTCGAAGGCCTGAAGGTTGGGTAACGGCGGGAGAACGGCCATGGACGGGCTCTGTGGCTAAGATGATGATCCGTCACTTTAACATGACGAGACTTCGCTTGTCGTCAGGCGAGGAAAGTTCGACCATGCCCATCAGAACAAAAACGGAGACATGGTCAAATCCCCTGCATGCTGCACGGCAGCACGCGCCATCGCGCATCCGCGCTGTCTCCGCTGTTGCTCACTTCAACGCAAACATCTGGAGAACACGACATGCTGCTCAAGGACAAGGTTGCCGTCATCACCGGCGGTGCAGGAATCAACGGACTGGGCTACGCCACCGCGCGCCTGATGGCCGGACAAGGCGCCCGCGTGGTGGTGCTGGACCTGGCGCAAGCCGATCCGGCCGGTGCTGCCGCCCGCATCGGCAGCCAGCATCTGGGGCTGGTGGCGGACGTGACCGACAAGGCTTCCTGCGAGGCGGCCATCGCCCAGGCCGTCAAGCAGTTCGGCCGCATCGACATCCTGGTCAACAATGCCGGCATCACCCAACCCGTCAAGACGCTGGAGATCACCGGTGCGGATTACGACCGCATCCTCGATGTCAGCCTGCGCGGCACGCTCTACATGTCGCAGGCGGTGCTGCCGGCCATGCGTGCGCAGCAGAGCGGTTCCATCATCTGCATCTCGTCGGTATCGGCGCAGCGCGGCGGCGGCATCCTGGGGGGGCCGCACTATTCGGCGGCCAAGGCCGGCGTGCTGGGGCTGGCGCGTGCCATGGCGCGCGAGTTCGGCCCGGAAGGCATCCGCGTCAACAGCATCACCCCCGGCCTGATCGGCACCGACATCATCAAGGGCAAGCTCACCGAAGAAAAGAAGGCCGAGATCGCCGAGACCATTCCGCTGGCGCGCCTGGGCCGTGCCGACGACATCGGCGGCGCCTGCGTCTTCCTCGGCAGCGACCTTTCGCAATACTGCACCGGCATCACGCTGGAC
>NZ_DBIC01000298.1:42279-42483 GCF_002296545.1 Herbaspirillum sp. UBA812
CTGCACCGGCATCACGCTGGACGTTAATGGTGGAATGCTGATTCATTAAACACAGCTTAATGCTCGCACGCCGGCCTGGCCGGCATCTTTCCCGATACCAGAACAAACAGGAGACCAGAGATGACCCAAGACAACAGCAAACCCCGCAAGACCACCCTGAGCCGCCGCCAGCTGCTCAAGGCCGGTGCCGTGGGCGCGGCCCTG
>NZ_DBIC01000098.1:0-14799 GCF_002296545.1 Herbaspirillum sp. UBA812
AATGGCATCATTGCCGAGGCACCACTCCTTGCGCAGCTGTGATGCGGCCGCTTCTGCTTCGTCTCGACTGTTGACGCGAATCGAGCCAGCCGCCGCTGGTTTTGCATTTTTCTGTATAGAGGCGAAGACCTGCTCCAATGCGATGTACCGTTCCAGGTGATCGCGCGCCTGTTCAATAACCACCTTCTGGTCACGTTTCGGCATTCTGGAGAGCTTGCGGAATTCGACCGGCGCGAGTTCAGTCGTGTCAGCCCGGAAAAAATATTCGGGCTTCACATTGAGGGCTTTGGCGAGCTGGAGAATGCGGGTGGAGTTGGGTAGGGCGTCTCCCTTCTCGAACTTGCTCAATGCCTGCTTGGAAATGTCCCCCATGCACTGAGCAAGGGCCTCCAGACTCAGGCCGCGCAGCAGTCTGGCGCGTTGGATTCGGTTGCTGATCATCGGGAGCTCCTTGAGGTTGACAAAATACATGTATTTATTTTTTTCGTCAACCTGGCTCCCAGTGGCATGCAGCCAGAACTGACGGAGCAGATTCAGTCACAGCATCATCAGCACAATGCCAGGCGGCCTCCCCAACAGCGGGGCCAACATGAACGGCAGCCTGGTTATTTCACTTTCCTCACCAGCGTGCGTGCCGGGTGCAAGGGGCTGCCGTCTGTGGAGAGAGGTGCCATATAGGTCACCCGCTTCCCGGTCTCTGCATCAATGAGGACGGAATGGCGCTCACCGCGCTTGAACAGGTGCGCTTCCCCCCATTGCCTTAGCGCAACGATCAATGGAAACAGACTGAGACCCGCTTCGGTCAGCACGTACTCCTGATAAGACGTGCCGTCCGATGCCGCTTGCGTTTGAAGGATGCCGGCATCCACGAGTTTGCGCAGCCGGTCTGCCAGAATGTTCTTCGATACCGACAGGTTGCGCTGAAAGTCGCCAAACCTGCATACCCCGTCAAACGCATCCCGCACGATCAGCAGCGCCCATCGGTCCCCCACCACGCTCACGCTGCGTGCGACGGGACAGTATTCTTCATCATGATTCAGTTGACTCGACATAAGCCCTCCAGCTGGTGTAGTCCGCAATGTGGTTGCATTTTAAAACCATATCCACTAGCATTCAAATGGTTTTAAATTGAAACCAGATTGCTGCCATGGCTCCATCTTCCCCTGCGTTATCCCGCCGCTTGCTGCTTCTGTTTGCGTTGGCCAGTGGCTTGAGCGTAGCCAATGTCTATTACGCCCAGCCTTTGCTGGATGCGTTGTCTCAAGATTTCAGGATCAATCAGTCAGCTGTCGGCGGTGTTGTGACGGCGACCCAGCTCGGCTGTGCGCTGGCCTTGCTCTTTCTGGTTCCACTTGGCGACAAGGTGGCGCGCAAGAAGCTGACTGGCCTTCAGTTGTCCGGTCTGATTTGCGCACTGGTCACGGTGGGACTGGCGCGGACTTCTTGTACGCTGTTGGCGGGCATGCTGGCAGTCGGTTTGCTGGGGACGGCAATGACGCAAGGCCTGATTGCCTACGCCGCGAGCGTCGCAAGTGAGAGCGAACGTGGGCGGGTAGTGGGTGCTGCACAAACTGGCGTGTTCATCGGTTTGCTTTTGTCACGCGTTTTCTCTGGTGCGATCAGCGATGTCACGGGGTGGCGGGGCGTTTACTTCTGTGCGGCCCTCATGATGTTGTTGTTGGCCTGGCCGTTGTGGCGAGGCCTGCCCGCAGTACCGGTGTCCTCGAATGGATTGAGTTATGCAAGGCTCCTTGCGTCGATGTGGTCCTTGCTTCGTCATGACAAGGTACTTCAGGTCCGAGGTACGCTGGCGATGTTGATGTTCGCCAGCTTCAATATCTTCTGGAGTGCCTTGGTTCTTCCCTTGAGCGCGAGTCCCTATCACTTCTCTCATACCGCGATTGGCGCGTTTGGTCTGGTTGGCGTTATTGGAGCGCTGGCGGCATCACGCGCCGGAAGATGGGCGGACAAGGGACACGCACAACGCACCAGTGCAGCCGCGCTCTCGCTCTTGCTGTTGGCCTGGTGGCCCTTGTCGCTGATGGATGGGGCGCTGTGGGCCTTGGTGGCCGGCATCATCTTGCTCGACCTGGGCGGGCAAGCGCTGCACGTCACGAACCAGAGCTTGATTCTTCGCAGCAGTCCGGAAGCGCATGGCCGCCTGATCGGCATCTACATGCTCTTTTACGCGGTGGGCAGCGGTCTGGGCGCACTCTCTACTACCGTTGTCTATGCGGCCCATGGGTGGCGGGGTGTCTGTCTTCTTGGTGCCGCCGTCAGCTTCATTGCTTTGCTGTTCTGGCGGATCACCTGCGGCCGGCGATAGGGCAGGACCCAGCAATCGCGCCAGGCATGATGCGCACCATTGAGGTATCGTTCAGGGCTACGGAGGAGATGGCTCATGGACTTTACCAATATCCTGGAATACAAGCACTGGTCGGACCGCCGCATTCTTGATGCGGTCGCGCAACTCACGCAAGAGGAACAACAGCGCGCGCTGGATTTCGCGCGGCAACAGTTGAACCACATGGTGCGTGTTGAGGAATTGTTCCAAGCCAGATTGCGTGGCGTGGCCGATCCGCATGACTCCACCAATACCGAGCACCTGCCTGAACTGGCTGAGCTGGAGGGCAGGCTGATGGCGGCGAACCAGTGGTTGCTGACCTATGCCAAGAGTCTCAGTGCCAGCCAGTTGAAGGAAGATATTTCTTTTACGTTCGTGGATGGGAAGCGCGGAAGACTCAGCCGCGAAGAAGTCATCTTTCACCTCATCAATCACGGCACTTACCATCGCGGGGCGATTGGCCATGCGCTTGATCTGGCCGTGGGGACACGTCCTGCCGATACTTACAACGTGTTCATTCATGCTGCAGAACCCGAGAGAAGGAACTAGCCATCATCAAAACGCAGTCGTGTTTTGATGCATGGCTGATCTGCTTCACGACCCTCTCTTTTCGGTAGTGCGGGTGACCAGGGTGTTTGACTTCATCCCCGGTTCCAGGCGATGCCGGGAGAAAAAATCGACGACCAGCCGAGTGGCGTCCGGCCCCGCTGCATTGTAGGAGAGGGTGGTGTCCCCGCCGCTCCAGGCGTGTCCGAGTCCCTCGATCAGCACGGATCGGATGATGAGCTTGCGGCCACGAAGATAGTCACGGGTTGCAACTATCCTGCGCCGGGGCTGCTTTTTGGAGGTGCGGCCGTAAGGCGTTTCCCGGGGAGGCTGCTCGGTCAAGCTCTGCGTTTGATTGAGTAAAAGAAACTGTTCCAGGAGCTGGCGCTGATTGACGGGCCGAACGATCTTGTCGTCAGTCCCGCCGATGAGGATCGCAGGTAGTGCGGCCGTTCGGGGAAAGCGCGAGAGCGCCCGTTTGGCGGCGGCTGAAGCGCGCAGCGATCCATGCTGCATCACCGAGTACGCTCCGGCGGCATTGCTGCAGACACCCGAAACCGGGGCGGCGTGCAGCGCGACAGCGGCGATCAGTTCGGGGTGCGTCAATGCCAGGAGATGTGCCATCGCTGCACCGGCCGAGATTCCGCAGACGTAGATGCGTTGCGGGTCGATGGGATGTGTTTTCAGGATCTCCTGGATCAGGGAGGCGACCAGTGCGACGTCACCTTCTCCCTTCTGGGCGTCCTGTGCGTACCATCGCCAGCATCGGTGAGGATGGGCCCGCAAGGATTGCTCCGGATAGAGGACGGCAAAGCCGTGCTTTGCTGCGTGCGCATTCATCCTGGTTCCTTGCGCAAAGTCGGCAGCGTTTTGCTGGCAGCCGTGGAGCATCACGATCAAGGGCAGCTCTGAAGGAGTGGGCTTGGGCAGGCAGAGGCGATACTGCAGTGAATGGGTGGTGGCGGGGACGTGATGGACTGCGGAGGTGACGGTGACTTCGGATGTGGATGCGCTGGCTCCACGGGGAGCGGTCTTGGGCTTGCGTATGGATGAGGTTTTGCTGCGCGGTGAAGTGGGGGATAGAAAATCGAGAAGTTGTTTGCGCTGTACTTTCCCGGCTTTTTTTATTGCCGATAGCCACAGGCGGCTCAGTTTTTTCATCAGGATGACGCCAGGTGGACGATGGGTTTCGTTTGACCGTTGTGCCTGCAAGCAGGTTCTCTTGCGAGAGCCAGAGCAGTCGCTGCGGGCCATGTCCGAAACGACAGTCGCAAGCCTGGGCGCTCCGGAGGCGGAATGGTCGACTCGTCCGTTGCTCAGGGACATATCATGTTCTTGCCAATTTTTTTGGGATTGGTATTACACAGAAGCTGGGGTTGCGGCATTGAATGCAATTTCGATTCCGCAAAATATCGCCCTATCTGCATGACAAAATCCAAGGAGAGATGGCGGATGCGAGCGCCATCATGGGATTACCGCCAAGGATGGTGAGCTGAACTGTTCTCTGCCGTATCGGCCTCAGGACTAAAAGACTGCAAGGAACCCGCGAGATTGCGCAATTCGTCCAGCAAGCGGGTCGCTGGTGTGGGCAGTATCCCTTGGCGGCGTCGAAATGCCATCAAGGTCCGTGGGGCTTTCAGTCCCTCCACCGGCAGCGCATCAATCAGGCCGGCCTTGCGTTCCGTATCGAACATCGGGCCAGACATCCAGCCCACGAATCCACAGCGTGCTACCAGGCTCTTGAGTACCGTGACGGAACGGGATTCCACTGCGATCTCAGGCATCGGCAATCCAGCCTTCGCAAACGTTTCCTTCAAGTGCAGATAAGGTCCTGTGCCTGCAGGGGTCAATGCCCATCGCAGCTCAAGGGTTTCGGCCAGGCTGATCTTGTCTTTGCCCCGCAAGGGATGATCGTTTCCTGCCACCACGTAGCTCAGATCTGTCCAGCAGCAGTCCGCGATCGCTGCCACGCCATCCGTTTCCATGCCCGACGTTCCCAGTGCCAGGTCGATCTCGTGGGTCAGCAAGCCCTCTGCCAGACGATCCCAAACGCCTTCGATGATTTCCACGCGCAGGTTGGGCCATTTTTCCAGTACACCGGCCACAGCCAGTGGCAGTACGAGACTGGCAATGCTCCCCACCGCCCCGACCTTGATGACGCCCTTGCTCAAACCACGCAGGGCATCCAGTTCGTCGCGCGCCTGCTTGGCTTCCCGTTGCAAGGAAAGTGCGTGCGGCAGCAGCGCCTGTCCAAGCGATGTCAGATGCATGCCGGTGGTGTGACGTTCAAACAGGATGCCGCCAACGGATTCTTCGAGACGCTTGATGGCGCGACTCAAGGCCGGCTGGGTCAGGCCGAGCACGTGCGCCGCTCGCCCCAGGCTACCAGCACCGACGATGGCACAGAACATTTCCAGTTGCTGCAGATTGAAGCTCAATGATTTCTCCCGATGATCGTGCTGGCTGAGCATTTCGGCGCTTGTGTGACATGAGCTGGCACATTACCAAAGGTTATGACTTTTATCCAATTTGGCAATTTTCAAAGAGATGATTGAGTCACATACTCCTCCCGAATCACTTTCCACCCAAGTCACAAGATCTTCCATAGGACTTCACATGCAGGCGCCCCAATTACCTGGAATCACAGTTCGCGACGCCGTCCTCGATCTGATGCGTCGCCTGGACATGACTTCCGTCTTTGCCAATCCGGGCTCCACTGAACTGCCCATGTTCCGTGACTTCCCGGCCGATTTTCGTTACGTGCTGGGCTTGCAGGAGGCAGTCGTGGTCGGCATGGCCGATGGTTATGCCCAGGCCAGTGGCAAGGCCGCCCTGGTCAACTTGCATTCCGCGGCGGGCGTCGGCAATGCCATGGGCAACATCTTCACCGCCTTCCGCAATCGCACTCCCTTGATCATCACTGCCGGCCAGCAGGCACGCTCCATCCTGCCATTCGATCCGTTCCTGGCAGCCTCGCACGCAACCGAGCTTCCCAAGCCTTACGTCAAGTGGAGCATCGAGCCTGCGCGCGCCGCTGACGTCCCACGCGCGCTTGCCCGGGCCTATCACATTGCCATGCAGGAACCGCGTGGTCCGGTGTTCGTTTCCATTCCCGTGGATGACTGGGATCAGCCTGGGGAGTTGCTCGAGGCCACCACGGTCACCACGCGCAGCCGCCCCGAGGCGGACGCCATCGCTGCCCTCGCCACCGCCCTGCACCGCAGTGAGCGTCCGGCCATCGTCGTCGGTTCGGAACTGGACCGTGCCGGGGCTTGGGATGAGGTGCTTCGTCTGGCCGAGACCTCCAACGCTCGCGTGTTTGTTGCGCCGATGTCCTCGCGTTGCAGCTTCCCTGAAGACCATCGCCTGTTCGCTGGATTCCTGCCGGCCATGCGCGAAAAGATCGTGCAATTGCTCAATGGCCACGACCTGATTTTCGTCGCCGGCGCTCCGGCCTTCACCTATCACGTCGAAGGCAGCGGGCCGCATCTGCCACCCGGGGCGCAGCTGTACCAATTGATTGATGATCCGGTGACGGCTTCCTGGACGCCGTCCGGGACTGCCATCGTCGGCAATATCCAGCTGGGACTGCAAGATCTGGTGGCGCAGATGCTGCAGCATGCGCCCGCCGCTCGTCCGGCGCCACCTGCGCGTGCTGCGCGTCCCCGCGCCGAGCCGGAGACACCGATGTCAGCGGCCTTTGCCATGCAGACCCTCGCTGAAGTGCGCGCAGCAGAGGATATCGTCGTCGAGGAAGCGCCAGGATCCCGTCCGACCATGCAGGCCTATCTGCCCTTTACACGCCCGGGAACCTTCTACACCATGGCCAGCGGCGGTCTTGGCTATGGCATGCCGGCGGCGGTGGGGGTTGCCCTGGCCAGACCGCAGCAACGCGTCATCGGGCTGATTGGGGATGGTTCTGCCATGTATTCGCCGCAAGCCATCTACAGCGCTGTGCAGCTGCGTCTTCCCCTCACCTTCGTGATCATCAACAACGGGCGCTACGCCGCCCTGCAGGACTTCGCGCCGGTTTTCGGCTTCGGTGCCGGCGACGTGGTCCAAGGGACTGATCTTCCCGGGCTCGACTTCGTTGCACTGGCGCAGTCGATGGGATGCAAAGGCGTGCGTGTGAGTGAGCCCGGCGAGCTGGCCGCTGCACTGCGGACGGCGATATCGTCGAATGAACCCCGTCTGGTGGAAGTCGTGGTGCGCTGATTGTTTTCGTTAGGATTCTGCTTGGTTGCAAATCGATACTAATGGCCTGGCAGCGAGATGGAAGCTAGAAACAACAGGAGGAGACTATGAAAGAAGTTGACATGCTGATCAACGGCCAGCGCCGTTCAGCCACTGGTGGTGCTTGCTTTGAGCGGCGTAATCCGCTCGATGAGAGCGTTGCCTCGCGAGCACCGGCGGCGACCGTCGCGGATGCACAGTCGGCCGTCCGCGCTGCTGCTGAGGCTTTCCCTGCCTGGGCAGCGATGGGCCCCGGAGAACGTCGCGGCCTGCTTGCCCGTGCGGCCGATGCGCTGCAGGCCCGCGCAGACGCCTTTGCGGAGGCCATGGCCTCCGAGACCGGTGCGTCTCATCACTGGGCGGCTTTCAACGTGCATCTGGCCGCCGACGGCCTGCGCGAAGCCGCAGCGATGACGACCCAGATCGCGGGGCAGCTCATTCCCTCCGATGTCCCTGGCAACCTCGCCATGGGTGTGCGCCAGGCGGCCGGTGTCGTATTGGGCATCGCCCCCTGGAATGCTCCCGTCATCCTGGGCGTGCGTGCCGTCGCACTTCCGCTGGCCTGCGGCAATACCGTGATCTTCAAGGGATCTGAAATCTGCCCGGCGACGCATGGCCTCATCATTGACGCATTCCAGGACGCCGGATTGCCACCTGGCGTGGTGAACTTCATCACCAACGCACCGGAAGATGCCGGAAAAATTGTTGAAGCCATCATCGCCGATCCGGCAGTGCGACGTGTCAACTTTACGGGCTCCACGCGCGTAGGCCGCATCATCGCCGGCCAATGCGCCAAGCACCTCAAGCCTTCCGTACTGGAGCTGGGGGGCAAGGCACCTTTCATCGTGCTGCACGATGCGGACATCGAGGCCGCCGTGCAGGCAGCGGCCTTCGGCGCCTTCGCCAATTCCGGACAGATCTGCATGTCCACCGAGCGCATCATCGTCGACGAACGTGTGGCCGATGACTTTGTCGCCCGCCTGGTCGCCAAAGCGCGTAGCCTTCCGCTGGGTGATCCCCGCCAAGGGCCGGTCGTGCTGGGTTCGGTGGTCGACCTGGCCACCGTGCAGCGCTGCAACGCGCTGATCGATGATGCCCTTGCCAAGGGCGCACGCCTGGTGTGCGGCGGCAAGGCCGAGAGCACGCTCATGCCGGCCACGCTGCTGGACCATGTCACGGCGCAGATGGACATCTATCACGAGGAGTCCTTCGGTCCGGTCAAGCCCATCGTGCGAGTCAAGGATGACGATGCCGCCATTGCATGTGCCAACGACAATGAATATGGCCTCTCGGCCGCACTGTTCAGCCGTGATATCGCCCGCGCACTGAACCTGGTACGCCGTATCGAGTCCGGAATCTGCCACATCAACGGAGCGACCGTGCATGACGAGGCGCATATGCCCTTCGGCGGCGTGAAGTCCAGTGGCTTCGGTCATTTTGGCGGTACCGCCGGGGTGGCCGAATTCACTGATCTGCGATGGATCACGGTTCAAACCTCGCAGCGCCAGTACCCGTTCTGAGAGAGTTCGCTGCACGCGGGGCGGTACGCCGTCCCGCATTGCCAATGACTATAAAAACAATCGCCAATGCGGGCCGGCAATGACCGGACCCGTGCGATACAACCGAGGAGACAGCCATGAAAATGACATCCTGGCACCAGCATCACAAACACGATCCGATCCGCATCAATGCGTTCGCCGCGGCCACCATCGAAGACACGATCCGGGAGCGCACATGAGCACCTACGGGAACGATCAAGCAAAGGTCGTTGACATCGGACGCGTGCTGGATGAAGGGACGTTTACCGGCTTCCAGAAGATGGTGGTCATCCTGGCAGCGCTGTCGATCGTCATGGACGGATTCGACGGGCAGCTGATTGGCTTCGCCATTCCCAGCCTGATCAAGGAGTGGGGCGTCACGCGCAATGCGTTTGCTCCGGCTGTGGCCGCGGGCCTGGTCGGCATGGGCTTGGGAAGCGCCTTTGCCGGCTTGTTTGCAGATCGCTTTGGTCGCCGCCTGGCCATCATTGGCAGTGTCTTCGTGTTCGGGATCGCTACCAGCCTGATCTCGTTTTCTCCGGATATCACCACGATTGCAATTCTGCGGTTTTTCGCCGGCCTCGGAATCGGCGGTGCCCTGCCTGTCTCCACCACGATTACGGCAGAATTCAGCCCGGCCCGGATACGTACCTTTGCCGTCACCGCGACCATCGTCTGCGTTCCCCTGGGAGGAATGTTGGCCGGGCTCTTCGCCAACCTGGTCCTGCCTCACTATGGCTGGCGTGGCCTCTTTTTGCTGGGTGGCATGCTGCCGGTAGCATTTTCGGTACTGCTATGGTTCAGCATTCCGGAGTCGCCACGATATCTGGCACGCCAGCCCGCCCGGTGGGATGAGTTGCGGTCCCTGCTTACGCGCATGTCCCGCACGATCTCCGCGGGGATGCGCTTCACCGATGCGCGTGAACAGGATTCCCAACCCAAGGCAGGATTCGGTGCGCTGTTTACTGAGGGAAGGGCACGCGACACCATTGCCATCTGGCTCGCTTTCTTCATGAACCTGCTGGCCGTCTATAGCGCATTCAGCTGGCTCCCCACGATGCTGGCAGGCGAAGGCCTCAGCCCATCGGTGGCCGCCAATGGCCTCACGGCCTACAACATCGGCGGCGTCTTTGGCGCACTGTTGTGCGCGGTAGTCATCGGCCGCTTCGGTTCGCGTGTTCCCATGCTGCTCTGCTGCCTGGCCGCCGCAGGGACTGCATTTGCGTTGCGCAGCCTGGACGTGAGCAGCCAGACGAGCTTGTTGGTCGCGGGCATCGGCTTGCACGGACTGTTCGTCAACGCCGTCCAATGCACCATGTACGCGCTTTGCGCTTATATCTATCCGACCCAGGTACGCGCGACCGGGACGGCGGGCGCGCTGGCTTTCGGTCGCCTGGGGGCCATCCTCAGTGCATTTGCGGGTGCCATCGTGATCACCCAAGGTGGTGCTTCGGGCTATCTCGCCATGCTGGGAGGGGCGATGCTGTGCGTCTTCGCGACTCTGCTGACGGTGAGCAAGCATATTCCCCGCGCAGCGGCGACCGTTAAACATCAAGAGAAGGAGCAGCAAGCATGAACATTGCCATTGTTGGCGCTGGCGCCATGGGCGGACTATTTGGTGCGCGTCTTGCGTTGAACGGGCAGAAGGTCAGTTTCATCGAAGTCGCGCCCGCTACGATAGCGGCGATCAGCGATAGCGGCCTGGCCTTTTCCGATGACAGTGGCACCCATACGGTAAGAGTCCCGGTAGGCAGGGCTGACTCCTTTGCCGAGCCGTTTGACCTCATCGCGTTCTTTACCAAGAGCCTGCATACCCAAAGCGCAGTACGTAGCATCTCCCATCTTGTGGGCCAGGATACCTGGGCTTTATCCGTGCAGAATGGATTGGGTAATGCGGAAATCATTTCCGAGGTCATTCCGAGCGAGCGCATCATTGTCGGGATGACCAATCTCCCTGCGGATCTCAAGTCTGCGGGGGTGGTGCATAGTCATGGGGAGGGTTATGTCAGGATCTGGACTATGTCGGGCAAGGAGCGGCCGGAAGTCAGCCGAGTGGCGGAGATCTTCAGTGCAGCCGGACTCAATTGCAGTGCTGACCCTCAGGTACGAGCTGCCATCTGGGAAAAGGTCGCTTTCAATGCGGCACTCAATTCGGTGTGCGCGGTCATCGGCTGTACAGTCGGTACGGCCGGATCGACCGAGCAAGGGCGCGCACTGGCGATGCGCATTGCCGCTGAAACGGTGTCGGTAGCTCAGGCGCTCCAGATTCCCGCCCGCATGGCGAAGGTGGAGGAGGCGCTCCTGGATGCCTTCAGGATGCACGTCAACCACAAGCCATCGATGCTGCAGGATATCGAGGCAGGCAGACAGACGGAAATCGATTTCATCAATGGCGCCGTCGCCGATCAAGCGCGCGGCTGTGGGGTTGCGGTTCCTACCGTCACCGCGCTTTACGAGCTGGTCAAGATGAAGCAGGACGCAGTGCTCAATGGGAAATGAAGGCATCAAGAGGCTCCGCCACGGTTTGGTTCTGATGCTGGGACCAGACCGTGGCGAGCGGGAATAGAAAAGGGGGAGATCCATGTTGTAACTAAAATTATGGCAAATTTGTACAATTGTGGTAAGCTGCATCGATGAAATGGACGTCAGAACTGTCGAAATACCCTCCCTACCTTCAGAAAAAAATTAAAAAGGGGCGAGGAGTAGGCAGCTTCGATGGTTACCAGCCTTGGATAACAAAATCTGATTTCGGCTCTGCGGGTTCAGCGACCACTGTCCAGGGAATAGTGGTTCCGCGGGTACATCACGTGCTATCGGATCTTGAGCACATCTATCTCATGTTGTTGGAGCGCCGGCCAAACGTCATAGATATTCGCGAGCAGTGGCCAATTCTTCACATAGATAAAACGCTAGAACTTTGCGAGAGATTCGGTGTAACTCATGGCTATGCGAGTGGTGCCCCGGTTCCTTTCACCATCGATTTTTTGGTCACCTTCGAGATGGATGGTAAAAAATACTATGAGGCCAAAAGTGTTAAGACACCTGAAGACGCACAAAATTCGAAAGTGCGGAGCCGCCTTCAAATCGAATACCAGTGGTGCAGATTAAAGAATTGCCCATGGGTACTAGTGAAAACTGATGGCTTCTCAGGGCGCAATAAGAAGGTCGTATTTGAAAATTTGAACTTTATGCGTGAGTGGTTCAAAAATCGCTATGAACCTGACTTGGATGAGACCCTTGAATTTCTTCGATTCTTCAGAACCTTATATAGTCCTGTTCGCCGGTTGGACGAGCTGATGGAACGAACTGCAAGTGGGCTCCGTGTTACGGACGGCAATGCAGATAACTTAATTCGATTCGCCATGTGGAAGGATCTACTGAAGGTTTCCCTCACTGAAAAGATCGATCTAACTAGGCCTCTTATCCTTCGATCCTAAATACATGCCCGACTTTCGCCCAAGTGACCAGGGTTTTGCACGATGGCAGGTGTTGGAGCTAACGACACCGGATGGCATTGAATACCTTCGCGTTACGCATATCTTTGATCATGACGTGTATGTCATGCGGATCAAAGAAACTCTAGACGTTCGCCATGCTCGGCGACCGATTCGATATGGCCTGTCCGATTTTATGGCGATGAGTGGACGTGCAGGGGCAAGGTGGGGGCGGATTTCAATGCCGCCAGAATTCATTTCACCACCTCCTTCAGATTCGCGACGAGCTCAGAAGATGGAAGTCTGCTGGCAACTAATCGAGCCACTGGTTGAATTGTTCGAGAGTAGTACGAATCTGAACACGGCACATTTCACTTCGCTTATTCGGGCTCGTGCAGAAGCGAAGAACTTTAGCTTTGATAGCGCCAGGCGGCTTTTACTACGTTACTACTATTTCGGCGGTACAAAGTATGCGCTGTTGCCTTTTCATCCAGGAACTAAGCCTTCCGAGGGCAGCTACAAAAAGGCGTCAGACGACTCTACTGAGAGTAATGGAGTTCCGAAGCGTCGCGGGCGGAAGTCAATAAAGGCTCAAGTCTTAGGTGAAAATAGTTTCATTGTTTCGGAGCTCGACATAGCAGACATGGTGTCCAGTTTGCGGCGGCAGCTGAGGCGGTTTCGGACCGGCTATTTAGATGCATGGCGTGGATATTTGGCAACCGAATTTGCTCGTAGGCACAAACAAATCTACGAGAAGTATCAGCGCGGAGAAATTGATGAGCCTGTGACGAAACGGCAGTATCAGTACTATCTAGACCAGTACGCGCAGCTTGACGCATCCCTCGCAGAAAATCTGGTAACGAGAGCGGCTGAGTCCGGCCATTCCGGGGTGCTTACGGCTTCAGCTCCTGGAGATATCTATGAGATTGACGGTACAGGTGGCCGATTGCATCTCGTTACGAATAGCGATCCTCCAATAGTTGTAGATCGACCGAATATCTATCTCCTCATTGACCGCTGGAGCCGGTTCGTGGTGTCGGCCTATATCTCTCTCAGGCCTCCATCGTATGAAGAGCTGAGATATGCACTCTTGATTGGATTTACGTCTAGGACCAAGCGGTTCAAGGCAATGGGATGCAACGTCGACGATGATAATTGGCCTGTTGGTAGAATTCCTCATCGTATCGTAGCGGATAGAGGGTCGGAATTTCTGTCCGCGCCAATTGAGCAAGCGTTGACCACCGATTTGCGAATTAGGCTAACAAATCTCCCTCCTTTGTGCGCTGATGGAAAGGCAATTATCGAACGTTTCATCAGAACAATGAAAAGTCGTATGGTCACAAAGGGGATGTCAGGAGTCTACGCTGAACGCCCCATGAATCCGGTTACCGTGCGCGCCAAAAGGAACGCAGCTTCTGCTGCTACTACTTCTCTACAAGAAGCGTATCGGGAGCTCTTGGAAATAATTGTTGAATATAATAATCGACCACATTCGACTTTGAAAAAATATCGTGAGCTGACGCATGCAGGTGTCGAGCCGACGCCGCAACAGGCTTATTTATGGGGACTAAAAAATAGAGCATCCAAGGGGGCTTTCCCATATTCTGAAGATGAGCTTGCGCAGATTTTCCTAAGTACAGATACAGCAACGATCGCCAATGGCAGAGTGACGTATCGGGATAAGACATATTTTCCAAAAAATAGTTATGCCGAAGTGCTGGCTAACGAATCAGGAGCGCGCGCGAAGAAGGTGCCTATAAGAGTAGATAAAACCTACCCGCACGCCGTATATCTGTCGAGCAAGAGAGGGGAACGAGCTGAATTTGAAATTAGCGCGAGTGGTGCCGATACTCTAGGAGTGATGACACTCGACGAAGAGGACGCCTTTGCACACGAAGGTAAGCTGCTCTGGGCGATGTCAAACCATAGAAGCAATGTTGAGCAAGTGAACGATCTGAACAGTCGCGCGAAGACGAAGAGGCGCCCTCCTGAAGGTATCAATACTGAGCCTGATCGCGCAGAAATGCGGGCCGCACGCGACGCAGACACAGAACTGCAAAAAATGGCCTTGACGGGCAGGGCGCAAATAGCTTCCCTTGCGTCAAAGCCCAGTAACGAGATACCTGAGTGGCTCGTAAGAAAGAAAGAAGCGGAAGCAGCCCACGTCGCGCGTGTTGCAAAGATGAGAGAAAGAAATGAGCGAGAAGACTAACGACGAGCCCCCGAAGGCTATTTATACGGACACCCTAACAAAACGTTATAAAGGGAATCCATTTATAGAGGCCCTGCCTCCGTTGCCAGAGAGAAAAATAGATTTCTCTGTATTGATCTCGGAGTTGCCGCCGGCCCCAACTCCGGGAGATCGAAAAGCGAGTGAAATGGTGCGCTTGATTGAGCTAGCGACACTCAATGAGGTTGTATATCCCTTTGCCGGATATGCTGATGCAGCTCTTGCCGTTTCCACAATGCTTCGCGAAGCATACCGAGCAAGAAATCCTATGACCCCGTCTGACGTTAAGAGGAGGCATGCACAAGCGGTGTCTACATCAGAAACTGGAATTTATATTCCAAGCGAGTGGGAGAGTTCTGGGCAAAGCCATCTGATTGTGGCGAATAGCGGTATTGGAAAATCTACGTTTGCCGACAAGTTTTTGCGAGGATATCAGCAGGTTATTCAACATGAAACCTATCAGGGAAAACCTTT